>CAKSAI010000017.1 GCA_934434905.1 uncultured Lachnospiraceae bacterium
GTATTTGTATGCCTCGAGTGTAACATCCCTGGCTACTACCATCAGTGGATTCGCACTGATTGCATTTGCCGAGCTAAAGGACTTAGCCAGCACGTTCAGCAGTGGATACAGGCAGACAATGGAAAATAATATAAGGATTGCCCGAACCACAAATTGAGACAGGCATGCACTGATTTTCCGATGACGTGTTCTCTTTAACCGATGTGTATATGCTTTTACCATAGTGATTTTTCTCCAATTCTCCGGCAAATCTTATTGGCTGCGATAATCAATACCATTCCCACCAGGCCTTTCATCAGCCCCACTGCTGTAGAGACCTCGTAGTTACTGCTGATAAGCCCTGTCCGATATATGTATGTGTCCAAAATATCCCCCACGTCATACAATGTGGGATTCAGGAACATATAAACCTGGTCAAAACCTGCACTCAAAATATTCGCGATAGACATACAATACTGGAAACAGATCACTCCCCGGATACCTGGCAATGTCACATGCCACATCTGGCGTAGCCTGCCGCCGCCATCCATCGCGACTGCCTCATAGAGCTGCGGATCAATCCCAGCGATACCAGCCATATATACGATGGAGGCCCAGCCTGTATTTTTGATCATATCCGTGATCAAGATTAATGGGATAAAGGCATTTTTGTTGGTGGTCAGATCAACCGTTTCCAACCCCATGCCGGTAAGTACCTGATTGATCATGCCATTGGGCCCGGTAAAGCTATACACCACGCCATAAAACACAACCCAGGACAAAAAATACGGAAAATAGTTCACTGCCTGAACGGTTTTTTTGAAAAGCCCCGTCTTGACTTCGTTCAAGAGCAATGCGAACACAATGGGAACCGGCATACAAACTACCAGTCGAAGAAAGCTAATCCATAATGTGTTTCGAAGCACTGCATAGAATTTCGGATCTTGAAAGATCATCTTAAAATGCAGGAACCCAACCCAGGGGCTATCCTTAATCCCCGTAAAGATTCCAAAATCTTTGAAAGCGATGGCCAGCCCATACAGCGGGGAATAACAGAAGATGGCCAAAAAGACCAGCGACGGCAAAAACATGAGATACACGCCGCGATAACGCCGGATTCCTCCCCACAAACCTTTTGGACGCACCTGAGTTTTCGATTCCTTGTAACGCATTTAAAACACTCCTTTGTTAAACGTTCCCCCCTCCTCTTGGGACGACACTTCCTCTGTCGTTCAATTCGAAGGGGGCATGATATTGTGTCACCCGAATCAGGGTTCTCTCAATAAGGCCAAGCAGCATCTCGGCTGCCCGTCTCCCTAATTCCTCATGATGGATATCCACACCCGTAATGGGAATGGAATTCATTTTAACCAACAAGCTCTCACCACCGCAGATCAGGGAACAATCCTCCGGAATACGGATCTTGTGATCTGCCAAAGCCTTAACAACACCAGCCACCATAATATCAGAATTGGCGATAATGGCCGTAGGTGCTTCCTGGGTTTCCAAATAAGCAGAGACCACACGATATACATCGTTCTCTGTATAGTTACAGTTTAAAATCATCTCCGGATCGTAAGGAAGATTAGAATCTGTCAGTGCCATCCGGTAACCTTCCAACCGATCCTGGCTGATGGTAAGTTCTTTGGGGCCATTGACCATCAAAATCGCTGTATGCCCGTTAGCCGCCACATGCCTTGTCATCTGGTATCCAATGGCCACGTTATCGGCATCCACATAACAAAATTCTCCGTCATGCCCTCCGGGTCGTCCTACCACTACGCAAGGACAACCTGTTTTCTTGATTCCCTTTAAAAAGGTTCCGTCATTGGTGGGATTGAAGGTGATGATCCCATCCACCGGTGCCCGTGATCCCAGTTCCACAGGCTGCCTCTCTCCCTCTTCCTTTTGCGTCGGCGTTACAATCACGTCATACCCGGCAGGCATAGTCACCGACAGGATTCCTGTCAAGAGCTCATTAAAAAACAAATGGGTTGGAAGTGTCTCCATATCTGCGCAATACAGCCGGATCAACCTGCTGCGGGAGGGTTCCGCATTCTTCTTCACATACCCCAACTCTTCCGCTGTCTTCAAGACCCTGTTCCGTATCTCCTGACTCACATGTCCCTTTCCGTTAAACACATAGGAAACTGTTGCCGTAGACACCCCGCATAACTGTGCGATATCCTTATAACTCGCCATACTTTTTCATTCCCTTCGAAAATTATAATTGGAAAAATCATCCATTTCATATTAACATAGTCATTTCCAAATGTAAATAAGTTTGGTTAATGTTAAGCTATAATCTTCGAATTTTGATTAATTGTTAACTCATTTCAGGTTAATAATAACATATGATTTTCATGATGTCAAGAACTTTTTATATATTTTTTCCATTTATTTTCGGACTTGTTTGGTTAACGTTAACCATTTTTAACAAAAAAAGAAACAGAGACCTTTCCATGAAGCTGCCTTTCTCGAAAAGTCTCTGTTCTGTCTGCTGTTTACGCCCCAAGCGCCTGGGCGCTCTTGTTTAAGAAAATCATGTACAGGATACCTGCCACCAGGGATACGATGCCGACCACAGCACTTGTAATGACTGCCAGAACACCGAGAACCGGAATCAGCGCAAGAATTGTGATTGCGATTTCCACGATATAGCACACCAGATTAATCTTCCAGACCGTGTTGCCCTGCTGTGCCACATCCGCATGTCCGGTCTTGTTCATAACATCCGACACAGATGTGCATACATAATAGATGACCAGCAGTGAGATTATACTCTGAGCAATGCTGAGAATTGTCCCGATCACAGCGACATTCTTCAGGAATGAAGACAGCACGTTGATGACAAGATTCACGATGGTGAATATAAATGCTGTTTTGCACCCCTCAATGTCCTGTCCTGCTGCATTCAGCCCCACCAGGCTTATGATCATGAATACCAGTGCGCCGATAGCGGCAAAAATATTCACGACTGGAATGAACACAAGAACTGTGCAGATGATGGCTCCCACCTCAGCGATAAACATTTTCCTGAGGCCCGGGCCTGCGTTTTGATAAGTTTCCATTTTGTTACTCCTCCTTCTGTTTGATTGATATTGGCAAGAGCCTTTCCGTGAGCTCCGCTCATATAGATTATAACAGATGTTTTGGTGAATGGAAACCAAAACTTGCAGACTCCCGCACGATCAGTTTCGGTGGAATAACGATTGTACGAGAAGATGATTCGTCACCCTTCGGCTTTCCACCGTTCTTCCGTTCCTCTATCAGCTCCAGCAGCATTCCGGCCGCCATCTCGCCCAATTTCTCCTTCGGATGCTCAATGGTCGTCAAGGGTACTCTGCCGTTTACCGCCAGATAAGAATTGTCAAACCCGGTCACCAATACATCTCCCGGCACAGAAAGCCCCTCCTCCTGCAACGCACGTATGGCCTCGATGGCAATCTGATCATTGTAACATACCACCGCGTCAAAATAGTTTTCCTGCCTCCGTCTGGCCATCTCACGCATCTGCTGATAAGGCTGTATCGTCCGATCTTCCGTGTAGAACCACACCACCTTGTCCGGGTCGTACAGGATTCCTGCCTCCTGCAGTGCCTTCACATAGCCCTTGTGACGGTTCTGTCCCTGGGCATCATCTGCCTTGAATATCCCTACGATATTCCTGCACCCCTGACTGATCAGATATCTGGTCACTTCACGGCCCCCACCGCAGTCATCCAACAGCACGTGCGGTTTATGTGCCAACTGCTGAAAGCACCCCTGGATAAAAACATAAGGAATCCGATATTCCTCCAGCTTCTCATACAGGTGCAGATGACGACAGAAGATCTGGCTCTTGCTGGGTTCGATGATCAGACCGTCAATGTCCCTCTCCAGAAGCTCCTCCAGATATCTTGCCTCCAGATTCCGTGAATTCTTTGTATTTTTCAAAATGATGCTGTAACCGGCTCCGGTCAGCACCCGGTCGATCCCCCGGATGACATCTGTGAAAATATAGCTGTCCAGGTAAGTGGTGATCACCGCAACCGTCCTGGAGGTTCCTGTATGGAGCATGGCCTTGGAACAAAAAGTGCCCCTTCCATGCTGGGGCGAGACATAGCCTTCGCTCTCCAGGATAGAAAGGGCCTTGCGAACGGTATGACGGCTCACCTGGTACTGTGCAGCCAGTTGATGCTCCGAGGGCAACTTGTCCCCAGGCTTGATGGATCCTGTCAATATCTGCTGCTTTAATTCCTCCATTAAGAAGTAATACTTCCTCGTATCTTCCTGCATAAATCCCCTTCCAACTCCCTTCTATGTTCCTATTCCGGTTCTCTCTTCTAAGCACACGCTAAGATTTCTCCTCATCTGGCTTCTTCCCCGCCAACAAGAACATCAGTCCCGCGCACACCAGCGCCATCACGGCTGTACTTCCCCAGTACACTGCCGCACTGCTTTCCATCCAGTCCAGCGCATTGCTCTCCATTCGCAACACCGCAAGCAGGTTGGCTCCCATATGCCCCAGCACCGCGCCTATGAGATTATGTGATTTTTCCAGGAAAAATACAAGGAGCAGGCCAATGAAAAAGGCATAGATAAACTGCACAATATTAAAATGAAGACCTCCGAAGATCAATGCAGACACCACTGCTGCCACGGGGATCCCCAGCCAGTCTGAAAGCCGTCCGTAGACGATCTCCCGATATAAAAGCTCCTCCACCAGTGGAATCAAAAGCCCCGGTCCCAGGATCTCGAAGACTACACTGCCGGACCAGAAATGCTCCGTCACCTCCTGATAGCCTGCCGATAGCTGTGCAAGGCCGGTGGCACCGATGATATTGTTTAAGACAATGCCTGCCAGCGCGCCGCATAGAAAGCAGAGCAATGCATTTATAAGCTTTCTATTCCGCGTCAGCTCCCGGAACTCCCCTGCTGTGCGCTGCTGGAACACCGTGAACAGCATCTGATCTGCCCGGTAAAACCGATAAAGAATAGGCAAGGCCACCGCTGTGGCGATGGTCTGGAGCATCGTATAACGCTCAACGTAGTTCTCCCCGGAGACGCCAAGGAGCAGCGCTGCCAGATAGATCACCACGTTGGAGACCACATAATAAATGAATATGGGATAGAGTATGTTCCACGTTTTTATGAAACCGTTGTTTTTCAAAATATTTCTCACCTTTCTGATCGGCTCCATGTCTGCGTCTGCAAGCACCTGCAACATCTAACCATGGAGGCCGGGCTTTTATAAATAATGCTTTTACAAATAGCGTCGTTCTATATACTCCGCCACTTCCCTCGCGCTATCGCAGATACAGATGACGCCTTCTGCTATCAGATCTTCTCTTGTGCCAAATCCATAGGAGACACCTATACAGTCCATATCTACCGCCTTCGCACCTGCCGCATCATACTTCGTATCTCCCACCAGGACATAGTCCTTCGGGTTCCCGGAACCGATCCGACGCATAGCCAGCTTCAGCACGTCCGCTTTGGCACTGATTTTCCCATCATCCGTCGCCCCGCATATCAGATCAAAATACTTGTCAATTCCTAAATTCTTCAAAACATCCACGCAGGCAGCTTCATTTTTCGAGGAAGCCACCGCCAGTACGCAGCCTTTTTCCTTCAGTTCCTTTAAGGACTCTTCCACATAAGGATATACCTCACATTCATACATCCCCTTCACGCTGTAGCGCTCCCGGTACTTTTCCACCGCCTCGTCTGCCTGCTCCCGGCTCAAGCCGTACAGTCCCATGAACTGCTGCCGAAGAGGCGGTCCGATGAAGGGCAGCAATTTCGTCAGATCCGGTACGTCAATGCCAAAATGCCGCAAGGCATACTGGACACATTTTGTCACACCCTCCTGACTGTTAATGATCGTTCCGTCAAGATCGTATAGAAAAACCATAATTATCCTCCATTGCTGATCTCTCTTTCTGTACCAGTATCCGCTTCTGCACATCCTCCTCGCACAAGACAGAGCATGCATCGATGAGCAACTGATGAAAGGTCATGGTTCCGCCGCCCTGCGCTCTGGTTTTGGCTCCGGCGATCTCACCGCAGATTCCCATCACTGCGCAGGCCGATGCTGCCGCCTCTACGGAGTTTTCTACGCCCAGGTATGCGCCCAATAGCGCCGAAGACATGCAGCCGCTGCCTGTGATCTGTGCCATCATGGAATCTCCGTTTCGGACACTGTAAACGGTTCGGCCATCTGTGACAATATCGATCTGCCCGGAAGCGATCACCATGCAGTGCCGCTCCCCGGCAAATTCCATGATCTCCCGGCTGATACGTGAGAGATTCTCTTCCGTCACGCCATCGCGGACATCCGCATCCACACCGGCCACAGTTCCTGCATTCTCCATCAGGGCACGGATTTCCGACAGGTTTCCCCGGATACAGGTCACCGGGAATTCTTCCAGAAGTTCGAAGCACTTCGCTCTGCGAAAGCCGGAACCGGACACTCCCACCGGATCAAGCACGATTGGATGGGAAAACCCGGCGGCTGCTCTTCCCGCATTCACCATAGCATCCAGGGATTCCGTTGCGCCAAGATTGCACACCAGACTTCTGCAGCCGCCTGTCACCTCGGCAGCTTCCATGGGATGATGTGCCATGGTGGGGGAAGCCCCGGCAGCCAGCAGAATATTGGCACAGTCCGTCACGGTCACCACATTTGTAATGCAGTGTACCAACGGTCTCTCCTGTCTTACTCTCTGATATAATTGCCAAGCTTTATCGGCATGCATAAGGGCTCCCTCACTTTTCCAAATGATTCCTGATTGTCATACATTTTAGCATATGCAGCTATTTGTTGTCTACCTACGAATCCAACTCTTCCTTCATCTTATCCAACTGCCCGGTCTTCTTAAGGGCTGCCGTAATCACGATGGCGATCAGTGTTCCTCCGCAGGTGCTGATCAAAAACGGCACCACAAAGGTAAACAGTGCTGCGGCTTTATTGCCCATGATCAGTGCAGCCACCGGATAAGCCAGCATACCGCCGATGAGCCCGGTTCCTACCACTTCTCCCACATAAGCGAAGGGCAGCTTCTTTCCGTACTTGTACAAAAGTCCCGCTAACAGCGCGCCGCACATGCTCCCCGGAAAGGCCAGAAGCGTCCCCCAGCCGATGAGATTCCGAATCAGGCTGGAGATAAAGGCCGCTGCCAGTCCCCACCAGGGTCCTACAAATACAGCGCACAGAATATTCACCAGATGCTGCACAGGCGCGCATTTTGAGCCAAGCACCGGAAAGGAAAATAGGGATCCCACCACGGCCACCGCCGCAAAGATTGCTGTCAACGTTAATTTCTTTAAATTTGTTTTTTTCATGTCATCCTCCTCTTGTTCTCATCCTCCGAACAAGAAGAGAATGAGAACCATCAATTTGCTTTTTTCTTACCTCTAAGCAACAGTTCCACAACCAGGCAGAGCACAACAGTCACAACCATAACCGGAAGTGTCACGCCCACCGGCGTGTCAAGCCGCGCATTCATCAGACGGTAAAGCACAAATCCAATGAGCCAGATCACCAGATTCCGTATATTGAAGGAAGCCTTGCTCCCTCTTTTTTTCAGGATAAAATAGTCTGCGATCTGTACAGCGATCATAGGTGCAAACACGGAACCGATGAGGTACAGGAAATCGGTGATATTATCCATGGGATACACAATCGCACCGATGGTGCCGATGACCGTCACGACAACAGCCGCCCACTTCTCCGGGATCTTCTCGGAAACAGATACGCAGGACACGCCCGCGGAATAAGCATCCAGGAACGTGGTGGTTACGGTAGCCAGCAGGATAATCAGAAGTCCTGCCACACCCAGACCGGCCTTCACCATGATCTGTGCGATGTCGGATTCCCCGGTATAGATGGACGCGCCCATTCCGCTGATGTACATGAAGCAACTGACAACACCGTACACCACAACACTGGTCAGCGTTGCTGCAAAGGGCTTCTCCGCCTCTCTGGTATAGTCGCTGATAAGCGGCAGCCAGGACAGGGGCATAGCCACAGCCAGCTCTACGGCAGCGCCGAAGCTCAGCTCGTCACTGACGATAGCCGCTGCACCGTTTCCGCCGATAAAGACCACCTTAAAGAGCACCAGGGTCAGGATAAAAAGCGCCGCCATGGCAATGGTGTTGACTTTTCCCAGGTTGGTCAGGCCCACCAGGATCCACAGCAGGATCAGCACGCCGATCACCAGCGCCCATACCCAGTTTCCTGCATGAAAGATTCCATTGGCTGCCAGGGCACCGTCGTAGATCATGATAGCGGTCCAGCCCACAAGCTGCAGGATGTTCAGTATGGAGAAAAGAAGGCCGCCCTTCCCGCCGAAGCTCATTTTTACCGTCTCCATAGCACTCTTTTCTTCCCGTGCGCCGATCATGCCGGCTGCAAACATCAGAAGTCCCCCGATCAGGTGACCCAGAAGTATGGCCGCCAGACCCTTTGTAAAGCCCAGGGGTGCAAAATAGGTTCCTGTCAGGATTTCCGCAATGGAAACGCCCGCGCCGAACCAGATCAATCCGTTACTGAAAACTGAAGTCTTTTTCGTGTTCATCTCATCTCTCCTTGTACTCTCCGATAATTTGAAATCCATGGTTCATCGGACCACTTCCTTTTCCAAGATCCAGCATAGCTGCCAGCGCCCCGGAAATATAGTTTTTGGCATAGGCCACAGATGTCTCAAGGTCATAGCCCTTAGCCAGATTAGAGGCAATGGCAGATGACAGGGTCCATCCGGTTCCATGGGTGTTGGGATTGTCGATGCGCTTCCCGTAAAACCAACGATAACCGTTTCTTTGGTACAGCAGATCGTTGGCGTCGTTAAGCTGATGGCCACCCTTCACAAGAACCGCGCAGCCATAAGTCTCATGGATGAGCTTTGCCGCCGCAAGCATATCCTCCTCCGTCTGCACACGCATGCCGGAAAGCACTTCCGTCTCCGGTATATTTGGTGTGATCACGGTTGCAAGAGGTAATAATTCTTTTTTCAATGTGCTGATGGCTCCGTCGCTGATGAGCTTCGCTCCGCTGGTTGCCACCATGACAGGGTCGATCACAAGGTTTCTGGCCTCGTATTCCTTAAGCTTCGCCGCGATCGTCTCAATGAGTTCCGATGAAGCTACCATCCCTGTCTTTACCGCATCCGGATATATATCCTCAAAAATACAATCCAGCTGCTCTGCCAAAAACTTCGGAGTTACCTCCATAATGTCTGTTACGCCGGTCGTATTCTGGGCAGTCAGAGCCGTGACGGCGCTCATGGCGTACACGCCATTTGCCATCATCGTCTTGATATCTGCCTGGATGCCGGCGCCTCCGCTGGAATCACTTCCAGCGATTGTTAATGCTGTCTTCATATCTGATCTCCTTCGCATTAATTTTGTATAGCGACAGAAAGTGGTGCCCCCGGCCTGCCGCTGTAATATATTCATACAAGGGCTGTGAATACAGTCCCTTCTGTATGCTGATTATAAGTAACCGTTCAGACCACGCCCACGGTCTGGCTGAACTGTTGCAATTATAGTATTGTAAGAACCCGCTCCTTCATGGTTCTGGCTGCTTCTTCAATATCCTCCGCAGCAAAGATCCCGCTCACCACCGCGACTCCGGCAATCTTTCTGCCTCGCAGCTTTAAAACATTCTCCGCTGTAATCCCTCCGATGGCCGCCACCGGAATCCGGACGTTCTCACAAATTTGTTGTAAAACATCATGTGAAAGCCTGCTGGTGTCTGTCTTGGTTCCGGTACCGAACACGGCACCGCTTCCCAGATAATCCGCACCTGCTGCCTCTGCTCGCATGGCCTGCTCCACGGTCTTGGCCGTAACGCCAATGATCTTATCCGGTCCGAGGAGCTTTCGGACATTTCCGGCTTCCATATCGCTCTGCCCTACATGGACGCCGTCCGCATCGATCTCCCTGGCCAGAGCCACGTTATCATTGATAAGGAAGGGAACCCGATACCTTCTGCATATAGCCTGGATTTCCAATGCCTCACGCAAAAACTCCGCCTCGCCAAGCTCCTTTTCCCGAAGCTGTATCATGGTAGCCCCACCCCGCAGGGCCTGCTCTACCTGATGAGCTAATGTATCACCTCTCAGCCAATGGCGATCCGTGACGGCATATAGGGTCAAATGTTCTCGTTTAAAATTCATAGGTCACTCCTTTGTTTATTCACGCAAGAAGACCCTGCGCATTCCGCGCAGGGTCAACATGTTCACTATGATCTCAAAATAGGAAACACATTCTCCCTACGCCGGCATTACCCGGATCAGGTAATAAGGGACTAAACTTACAGTTTTTCTCAGGCTTTCGCCGCCCCTGATGTCGTTACTACTTTAAACCACTTTATTCCGCTTGTCAAGCATTTACACAAATTTTTCTTAAGGTTTACAGCGTCACTCCCTGCTTGAAGATCGCCATATCCTGGAGTCCCGCCTTCTCACTGAGAACCTCTTCTCCGGACGCAACCGCAATCACATAAGCAAACAGCCGCGCTTCCGCCTCCTCCATCCCGGCATCCTCCGCCAGCACACCTGCATCAAAATCGATCCAGTTCTGCTTATGCTCCGCCAGGGAACAATTGCTGGCAATCTTCACCGTGGGAACCGGAGCCGCGAAGGGCGTTCCGCGCCCGGTGGTAAACAGCACCAGATGTGCGCCGCTGGCGGCAAGTGCCGTAGCCGCCACCAGGTCGTTTCCGGGTGCGCTTAAGAGATTCAGTCCATGATTTTTCACGATCTCCCCATAGGCAAGTACTCCCTTCACCGCGGCACTGCCGGACTTCTGAATACAGCCCAGGGATTTATCCTCCAGCGTGGTGATTCCGCCCGCCTTATTTCCGGGAGAAGGATTCTCATAGATGGTCTGGTGGTTGTCCTGATAATATTTTTTAAAATCATTGATAAGGCTTACCGTCTCCTCAAACAGCTCCCGGTTCGCACAGCGGTTCATCAGAAAGGTCTCCGCGCCGAACATTTCCGGCACTTCCGTGAGGATCGTGGTTCCGCCGCAGGCCACCAGCAAATCGGAGAAGCGCCCCACCAGCGGATTGGCTGTGATACCGGAGAAGCCGTCGCTCCCACCGCATTTTAATCCCACCACCAGTTCGGAAGCGTCAATCGGCTCCCGTTCAAAGCCGGAAGCATAAGCTATGAGCTCATCCAGAATCCCGGCCCCTTCTTCTAATTCGTCCTCCACTTCCTGGCATACAAGAAAACGGACACGTTTCTCATCGTAATCACCGATGTATTTTTTCAACACCTCAACACCGCTGTTCTCGCAGCCAAGTCCCAGAACCAGGACGCCTCCTGCGTTGGGATGATTCACAAGATCCGAAAGGATCGTCCTGGTATGCTCCTGATCCTCTCCCATCTGTGAACAACCATAGGGATGCTGAAAGGCAATCACCTTGCCCTGAAAGTGATTCCTTGCATTGGCCGCCTTCGCCATGGCCTCCCCGATCTTACTGACACAGCCGACCGTCGGAATGATCCAGACATCATTGCGGATGCCTACCTTGCCGTCCGTCCGGCGATATCCCTGAAAGACACGGGAACCCGGCATTTTCTTTCCTTCCGGCACCTTTGCCCCATTCTCGCCGGACGTTGCCAGAGTTCCAGATTGCCCTGTCGCTGCATCCTCCGCCTCATTTTTCACCGGCTGATACGTGTAGGCCAACAGATCCCCCAGCCCCGTCTTCACATTGTGGGTATGCACCCACTGCCCGGCCTTTATATCCACACTGGCCGTTCCGATCTGCGCACCATACTTCATAACGCCGCTGCCCGCCGGGATATCATACAGTGCCATCTTGTGGCCGGCCGGGATTGTATCAAGCGCCTGGATATCCAACAGCTTTTCGCCTTTTTGAATCTCTCTTAAAGCCACAGCCACGTTATCATTTTCATGGATCTTCACAAAATCTCTCATCATCATTCTCCGCTTTATCCAAAAATCTTCTCCATGGCTCCCCGCATTCCCAGCGCACGGATATCAGCAAGATAGGAAGTAATCGCCGCCTGGACGCCTGGCAGCACGCTTAAGTCCTGCCCCCAGAAATCCACATTGGCAAGCACCGCATGTGCATAGTCTGCAGTTTCCTTTCCACTGTTCTCCTTGAAGAATTCCAGCACAGCCTCATCATCAAGAATCCGGTATTCCTCCCCGCTCCGATGCCCGATCAACGCATTGTCCCGGATCTCACTGCCCGTATAGAAAGCCATGAGCGCAGCCAGTGAGAAAGTCAGGTGCTCCGGCAGCTTCCCTTCTTTTTCCAGATATCCCAGGAAGCTTGGCATACAACGTGCCCGCCACTTGGACACAGAATTCAGGGAAATGGACAGCAACGCATGCTTCACATACGGATTCTTGAAACGTGTGATGACTGCATTGGCAAAATCCACCAGTTCCTCCTTAGGCAGCGTCAGCGTAGGAATGATCTCTCCAAACACCGTATCCTTCATAAAACGGAAGATCAACTCATCCTCCATGGACTCCAGCACGATATCATTTTCGCAGAGATAAGAGGCCAGCACGAAGGAAGTATGTGCTCCGTTTAAGATCCGAACCTTCCGCTGCTTATACGGCTTCTGATTGTCCGTAAAGATTACCGGAAGTCCCGCCGCCGGAAGCGGCAGCTCCTTACTGATATCCCGTTCACTCTCGATCACCCACAGCGCAAAAGGCTCTCCGGTCACCAGCATGCTGTCCCGGTATCCCAGCTCCTCAAAGATCTGCTCGGCTTCCTCTCTGGGATATCCCGTCACAATACGATCCACCAAGGTGGAGGTGAACACACAGGCCTCCTCCAGCCAGTGTTCAAACCCTTCCTCCAGCCCCCAGAGCCTGGAGAGCTTGTGTACACACTCCTTCAGATGTATCCCGTTGTCATCGATAAGCTCCACCGGAAGAATGATCACTCCCTTATCCAAAGCTCCTTTAAAATACTGATACCGCTCATACAAAAGCTTTGTCAGCTTTCCCGGATAAGACCTGGGCGGCGTAAATTCCAGCCGATCCTCCTCATCATAGACAATTCCCGCCTCCGTGGTATTGGAAACAATAAACCGCAGGGTGTCAAGCTTCGCAAAAGCCGCGTACTTCTCATATTCGCTATATGCATCCACCGCATCCGCAACACTTGTCACGATCCGGTTGATCTTCCTGGCCTCTCCGTCCACGATTCCCCGGAGCTGAACCGTATACTGGCACTCCTGCTCCTTCATATGTTCAAGGCTCCCATACTCAATGGGCTTCACCAGCACAATATCTCCATCAAACACGCCACGCTCATTGGCGATGTCGATCATGTAATCCACAAATGCCCGAAGAAAATTTCCTTCTCCAAACTGCAGTACCCGCACCGGCCGCTCCACTTTTCCTGTTTTCGCTCTGTTCAAGCTCTCCATCTCATTGTCCTTCCTTCCCACATAAATATTTATTCGTATCAGTTCATCTGCGCCATCCGAAACAGCATCGATTATGCTCAATTCTTGAAAGCGCTTTCATAATATACATACACCATTTTTCCAGATTCGTCAACTACTTTTTTCCTTGCATTTATTTTAACAATGCGCTATAATAGGAAAAGATGAGGTTCGGAATCAAATCCCTTTCGCATCCAAGTTTTGAGAAAGCGCTTTCATTTTGTGAAAGCATACTACCCTGACTATTATAAGAAGGAGAAGCTTATGTCTCTGACCATTTACGATATCTCGCAAAAAGCCGGGGTCTCCATTGCCACCGTTTCCCGCGTGCTGAACGGAAATGAAAACGTCCGTCCCGACACACGGCAAAAGGTCCTGGATATCATCCGGCAATACGACTACACCCCCAACGCCTTTGCCCGGGGCATGGGACTGCACTCTCTGAAGACTGTCGGCATCCTGTGCGCAGACTCATCGGATCTGTTTTTTGCAAAGGCTGTGTACTATCTGGAGCAGGAGTTAAAGGATAACGGCTATGAAGCCCTGCTCTGCTGCACCGGCTACAACCTGGAGATCCGCAAGAATTATGTAGACCTGATCCTCTCCAAAAAGGTGGACAGCCTGATTCTTTTAGGTTCCAACTTCATCGGTACTACCAAAGAAGAAAACCAATACATCCGAGACGCCTCCGGCAAGATCCCGGTGATGCTGCTGAATGCCGCCTTCGATCATCCCAATGTGTACAGCACCCTGTGTGACGATCAGTCCGCCATGTACGAGGCTGCCACTGCCATGCTGGATGCAGGAATTACGGATATCCTTTACCTGTATGACGTGAGCACCTACAGCGGACGCAATAAGCTGAGCGGCTTTCAGGCTGCCATGGAGTCCCGTGGAATCACGGACTACCAGAAGCTGATACACCGCTACCCCGGCGACCGGGATAACTTTGGCGAAATCGCCGATTTCGTGCATACTCTTGCGGAAAATCATTCGTTCCACGGAGTCATCACATCCGACGATATACTGGCTCTCGGCGTCATGAAATATGCCGCCAGAGTGGGACTTAAGATCCCGGAGGATCTGTCCATCATCGGCTACAACAACTCCATGCTCGCGGGGAGTTCAAATCCTGAGCTCACCTCCGTGGACAACCAGCTAAAGCCCCTGTGCCATCAGCTGACCGAGACACTGCTTGGCGTCCTCGCCGGCAAGGAAATGCCGAAAAAAACTGTTTTTTCCGGGAAAATGATTCAGCGCGGAACAACAAAGTTTAAATAAAAAGGAGACAAAAAACAATGAAACCATTCATGGACGAAAGCTTCCTGCTTTCCAACGAAGCTGCAAAGAAACTGTACTTTGACTATGCCAAGGATATGCCGATCATCGACTATCACTGCCATATCAACCCCCAGGAGATCTACGAAGACCGCCAGTTTGAGAATATCACCCAGGTATGGCTGGGCGGCGACCATTACAAATGGCGTTTTATGCGCTCCTGCGGCGTAGATGAGTCCTACATCACCGGCGATGCCCCGGATCAGGAGAAGTTCCGCAAGTGGGCGGAATGCCTTGGTAAAGCCATCGGCAATCCGCTATACCACTGGAGCCATCTGGAGCTGCGCAAATACTTTGGCTATACCGGCGCCTTAAATAAGAACACCGCTGATGAAGTGTGGGAACTCTGCAACCGTAAGCTGGCTGAGCCCTCCATGAGCGTCCGTAATATCATCCGCCAGTCCAATGTCCGGCTCATCTGCACCACCGATGATCCTGCAGACTCCCTGATCTGGCACAAGAAGCTTTCGGAGGATGATAGCTTTGACGTACAGGTACTCCCTGCGTGGCGGCCCGACAAAGCCATGAATCTGGAGAAGCCCACCTACCTGGAATACCTTGATACACTGGCCCAGGTCTCCGGCGTAGAGATTGCTTCCTTTACCGATCTGTGCCACGCTCTGTCTCTGCGCATGGACTTCTTTGCTTCCATGGGCTGCTGCGTATCCGACCATGGCCTGGAATATGTCATGTATGCTCCTGCCTCGAATCAGGAGATTGAGGAGATCTTTGCCAAACGCCTTGCCGGCGGTTCGATCACCCGCCAGGAGGAAATGAAGTTTAAGACTGCCTTCCTGCTGTTTGTGGGTGCAGAATATGCCAAGAGAAATTGGGTCATGCAGCTCCACTACGGCTGCAAGCGTGACAACAACACCCGGATGTTCGACCTTCTCGGTCCGGATACCGGATATGACTGCATTGGCACCGGCGCTCCCGCTGACCAGTTGGCGGACTACCTCAATGCCTTGAACAAGAGCAATGCGCTGCCGAAGACCATCCTCTACAGCCTGAACCCCAACGACAACGCGGCCATCGGCACGATCCTCGGCTGCTTCCAGGATTCCACCGCCATATCCAAGATCCAGCATGGCTCCGCCTGGTGGTTCAACGATCACAAGACCGGCATGCAGGAACAGTTGACCTCCCTGGCTAACCTGGGCAACCTGTCCGGCTTCGTCGGCATGCTGACGGACTCCAGAAGCTTCCTGTCCTACACACGCCACGATTACTTCCGCCGGATTCTGTGCAACCTCATTGGTAGCTGGGTAGAAAATGGCGAATTCCCGGCAGATTATGAGACACTCAAGGAGATTGTGGAAGGGATCTGCTATGAGAATGCAGTGAAGTACTTTGGATTTGAGCTTTAATAAAAGCAGGGCGGCCATACGGCCAATGTCATTTAGTTAAGACATTGGCCGTATGGCCGCCCAATTTAAACCATTCTTCCCCATTTCTAATATCTGATACTTAAGACAGCTCCTATACTTCCGGTACAAACTCTGTGCTGGAATGATCCTTATAAGCAGCTGCTGCCCGATTATAGAGATACAATGCTTTTACCAGATTCTGTATATTCGTGCTGTAGGAATCTGCGTCCTTTAACACACTATAGCCACAAGTCAGTGCGCTGTATTTCAATATATCGTTCTTTGAAGTTACGCTGTCTGAAACTGTAATTTCAATCGTACCGCCCAGTTTATCCGCTGCTATATTTGTGATCGGAATGCAGATCCAAGTATTGTTATCATATATAACCTCAGAAGCCTCCAGCCTCTCACCCTTATATGTAAACTGCAGATTTGCTCCCGCAACCCCCTCTTCCGGTTCAAAATACAGTTTCAATGTGGTCTCTGATTCCAAAACGAGACTGGAACCCATGATGCTTCCAAGCCCCTCCAGATTCCTATTATTCGCTTTTACAATACCAGCAAAGCACTCAGCAGTCACGCTGCTTAAATCCAATTCTTTCAAGCCTCTATTTGCAAGATTTCCGGTATTGTAGTTAAAATACATCTGTGAATAAGCTCCATAATGCAGCATGCTTGCTGCCAGTTCCTTTGCTTTATCCGAATAAATTGCCAGATCTCCGTTAATGATCTCCTTTGCGTACGTTTCCACGCTATACTCGTAAGATTCCGGATACAGCTCACCGCTCACGTAAAACTGTGCAGTAATCGTATCCGCCATCTTCTTTGCAGGAACCCTGCAGGTAAATCTATAGCCACTCTCGGTACGTGCTTCCGCTCCGAGAGTCTTCAACACAACCTTCTGCTCTTCTTCATCTGGAAGCGTAAAGAGCATATAAGTATCATCATCCGCTCTCTCCTCCTCGCTCAGATTCAGATTCATAAAAAAGTTCATGCCAATACTGCCGTCAAGGGTCGCCATGCAGCCGTTTAAAGACACAGCCGACTTAATCCAGATCCTGATATCGGTCAACGTTGTTTCCGCATCTGTCCAGGACACTTTGGGTACTCCGGCTCCCTTTGTATCCAACACAGCATCCTCTGTCACCTTCTCCCCGTTCAACCAGATCGTCACCTTATCCGGCGTACACTTTAACGTCACAAGTACACCATTTTCAATCCCGGATGCCATCTGTATCCAGTCCTGCTTTCCGTTTACACCAAGCACGCAATACCGATCCGTTCCTAAATACAGACGCCCGGAACCACGATAGTCAAAGTAAATACCTGCTGTCGATTGTACCGTGAAGTTCACGTAGTATGTCTCATCTTCCGGTATCGTAACTCCGAAGCCCAATACTGCATTTGCGGCAATCGTCTGCAGATCCGATTCATATTTACTCACACATGCCGCGGCATCATACACCGGAAGTGCTTCCGGAACTTCTGCCGCATTCGTAAGATCCGTCAGCGCAATATTGCTATAAGTTCCTGTAGAATTATCAGAGACAATTCCCGCCACGCCACCGTTATATCGATTCGCTTTACAGGATAATTCTTTGCAGTACATGCCATTGACATAGGCATATACCTTGCCATCCTTCTGTATCAATTCCAAAGCCACACGATTTCCATACGTCTTTTTACTTACCGCAAGAATATTTCCATTATTCACCAGTCTGACATAGCCATCCTGATAGAGCGCAAGCACAACTCCATCTGACTGCTCCGGTACCGCACGCTCCTTCGCCCCTATGATGACGCCAGTGTAGGCCTCTGCAGCAGTATCTGACTGCGACAGGGTAACTGTGGCACGCAAGGAAACATCCGTAAAGCCAAGCGACGAAATATGATCAAAAGCACACGCTTTTGACTGCGAGACAATATTGCTGCCGCTCTGGGCAAAGGACTGCGCATATGCACCGAGTACATCTGTCCATCCCTGGGTTAGCGTAAGCGTGCTGTCATTGAAAATGCTACCGGAATTGTATACAAAATAAGTTGTATAGCCTTTTTCAACGGAAACATCATCCAGGCCAAAGACCAGCTGCCTCTCTTCTCCGATATAGATATGCATTCTTTCATCCACACGGTCTACGGCGACAGCAAGCCCGGTATCCGGGATCGTCACGGTGACTCTGCCAAGCACACTGCCATTATACCGCAGTTCCAGGCCACCGTCTGAATCCAGCACCAATGCATATGCTGTTCCAAGCGTTGTATCCAGAGCACTCCGAAGCATAGTTATTCCGCACTTTCCGTTCGCATTGGGCTTTAAAGTCACCAGTGTTCTGAAATTGCGAAAGGTTCTGTTCTGAATTGCCAGTTGAGAGATCCCAGTTCCCGATGTGCGCGCGATACCGCCATTTACATACTTCCACTGCGTCTTATCGCCACCAAGCACACTCAACCGAACGCGCCCGGTATTTTCCGTATTCGAGGCAAAACTGACATCAATATGCTCCGGATAACAGGGCGTATTCACAGACACGCCGTCCGAAACAGCGTCCCCAAAACTGACATAATCCACATTTACAGAGACACCTGCCGCCACGTACAGACCTGCCTTCTGCACGCTGTAATTGCACCTTACATTTTTCCCGATCGTATTCCATGTCACTCCGTCATAAGAGTATACTGCGGAAAAATCCGCTCCCACCTTCTGCAGCTGCACAATACACTGGCTGTCCCAAACCGTATCCACTACCTTCTTGTGAATCACCGGATTGCCATTCACATACTCACCAATTGCAAGGTACTTCTCACCATTCAGGATAATCCTGCCCGCGAATACGAAATTATCAGAGTCCACATATGCAGTCACACCGACAGGCACACCTTCTGCTCCCGTTACCGTACTCATCCTGCATTTTACCGTATAGTCGGATGCCGGAATTGATTGAAGTAAAGTCACCGGCGAACCTGCATTCACAACAGAAAACATGCCACTTGAAATAGCAGCTCCTTCTCCTCTGCATATATATCCCTTCAAGGTTCCATCGGCAAAATCCTCATAATAGCATATAGTTTTTTCAGACGCCGATGTCTCATAGATATCCCTGTATTCACCGTTGGATACACCGGTAACCAGAATATTGCCGCCGACATTGATATTCATTGTGATGTGGCCGTTTTGAACTGCATAGGTTGCTCCCGTCAGATAATCGGTAAGTGTTGCTCCATCCTGGACATTATATTGTTTTACATCAATCTGCTGTGAATAGGCATGATCCGTCTGATTCGTGACAGCGATCACCGTTCCGTTCTGGTCAAAACGTCCAAACGACATCAGTTCCTTGTCCTCGTCAACCACTTCATAGCGAATTGCACCTGTCTTTAAAGCACTGTACTCATCGCGCAACTCTCCCAGTGCACAATGCAGCCGATACAGAGACATATCCCACTCTTCTTCGTTCCAGTTGAAGCAATTGAAGCACTGTGTTCCGATTCCATCTTCCGCATGATTCGTGACACCGACCTCGTCCCCGTAATAGATACAGGGAGCGCCAAGAAAAGTCATCTGACAGATAACAAGGGCACGCATTCTAGCTGCATCTTCCTGTGTATCGCTACTGATCCTCGTCTCATCATGAAGATCATACTGATTCAGCATGCACAAAGCTGCTGTCCGGGGTAGGCACAGGTAGTCCTTTAAGTTGGACGCAAACGTTGCCTGATCATATTCCCCCGCAAACCATCTACGAAAATATCCTCTAATTCCGTATGAAGTATCCCATCCGCCGGCGGAAAGATACTCTTTAGAGTTCTCCTCACAGATCAGGAGTGTGTCCTTGTCCTTTGCTTTTACGGAATTTCGTATTTCCAATGAAATATCATTTGCGCTCTGCGCTCCCGCATAGTAGGAGGCTACCGCATCAAATCTCCAGGAATCAATGTTATAAGGTTCTCCAAGATAGCGTAAAAGCACGGAATCTTCGCCCCGGTAGAACAGGTTCTTCGCCACAGAGCTGGAAAAATCCACACGGAGATTGCCCCACACAGATTCATATCCACCCGTGGAAGTCCGCGTAAACATATCCTTATATATTCCATCCGGTGCCTGATAAACACCATCCAAAGGATACAATCCGCTTTGATTACACCATATTCCATCTCGCATCGCATAGGAAAAGATTGCATCCAATGAAAGCTTCATTCCATTGTCATGAAGCGTCCGGCCAAGCGAAATCAAATCCGCATCATTTCCAAGATTCGGAGAAATCTTATAATAGGACAATGGACCATATCCCAGATTCTGTCTGCTGTCCCATATTGGATTCAGATAGACTGCATCCACACTGAGCGTCTTAAGATACTCCACCTTATCCCGGATTCCCTTCAAGTCGCCGCCGTACCGTTCCATCAGACCGGTCAGGTCGCCGCCCCACGCAATGCCCTTCTGGGTCTCCGTGTCCGTCGTATCATTATGTACATCACCATTATAAAACCCATCCGGATTAATAAAATACCAGTTCGCACCCTTCGCCCAATCCGGTGTTGTAAAACCGGGAATGAAGTTAAAGCAGTTCGTATAGTACACCTGCGCATTCATTTTCCCTCTGGCACCGTAATATACACTGCCGCTGGCATTTGTTGCTTTAAAGCTGTAATAACAGATACCGGTATGCCCGGGAATCACGCCTTGCCAGTATTCATAATATCCAGTGGCATCCACACCGACTTTCGTCATGGCAACCTGGTTATACGCAGTAGTGGAGCCTTCCTCTGTATAGTACAGTGTCGCTGAGGTCAGATTCCCCTTTTCGGCTCTGAGCTTTATCGTGACCGCTTCATTTTGTGCCGGTTCTATATTCGACATATATTCATACGCCGCCTGATCATGAAAAATATCTCCGACTGTATTTCCTGCAACGGCTCTCCCGAGACTGATGGAGAGAAATATCAAGGCCACCGCAAGCAGCTAGGTCAAAAGGAGCTTCGTTCCATGATGTTCTTCTCGCTTCAAATTCATTGTCCCCCTCCTGATTTCTGTGCTACTCTGCTATACTTACGAATACGGAACAAAGGGCAGTTCTACCGGCTCCTCCGGTCGTTCTCTGCCTCCCGGCTGTTCTTCACTTCCCGGTTGGTCTTCGCTTCCTGCCTGCCCTTCACCGCCTGGTTGGTCTCTGTTTCCTACCTGCTCTTCACCTCCTGGCTGCTCTCCGCTTCCCTTATCCTCTGTCTTGTTGACATCTGCCTTATCAGTACCTGCCTTATCAGTATCGTTCTTCCCTGTAAACGGTGTATCATCCCCAATGATTTCTGTCTCATCCTTCTTCCCTTGGGAAGATACCGCTTCATTTGTCTGCTCCTGTGTTTGCTCTGTTCCCGGTTTCTGTCCCTTATCTCCGGAATTGAGAGAGACAACAATAACCATCGCCGATATGATCAATACCAATGCAAGCCCCCCGCCTGCTATCATATATATTTTCTTCATAATGCCTTCCTCTGTCCCAAACCACTGATCCTATTCAATGAAGCTGCCACCTGACCAACTCTGTGTATCCGGTACAAATTCCGTACTGTTTCCGGCGGTAAGAACATCCCCCGGCAAATCAACGATTTCTATTTCCGGCTGTGTATATTTCTCTTTCATCTGCTTTCCAACCTCCTGCTAGTTTTGACTCTTGTAAGCAACTGCTGCCTGATTGTAGAGATACAATGCTTTTACCAGATTCTGCAGCTCATCGCTGTAGGATGTTGTACTC
>CAKSAI010000018.1 GCA_934434905.1 uncultured Lachnospiraceae bacterium
TTACCGCCGATGTTAATGATGTTTTCCACGATGGAGACCTTCAGCGTGATCTTGGAATTGCCCATGGAGCGGAACAATGCCGCACAGGAATTGTACAGTGCCAGAAACGCAGATGTGTGTTTTCAGGTGTTGACAGATGTGAATTTAAAGGGTGGGGAGGAATGCAGCTTCTTGGCAGAAAATCTGGACTGTGAAGTGGTCGGATATCAGCTGTTGCCTGCTCACGTGGAGGAGAACAGCAGCGCGACCTACCATACAACGTTGGATTATGACAGCGTGAAGGAGTTTGTTACAAGACAGGCGCCTTTTGATGTATACGATATGACGCGCCCCTTAGAGAGCGGGATCCTTTTAGCTGGACGTGCAGCATTTTTCCTGCGGCTGAACGTGGAGGCTGATGCAGCGCCGGGACTGCATCAGGGCAGGATAGCAATAAAGGCAGGAGAGGAACAGATAGTTCTGACGGTGTCTTTGAAAATATATCAGACGGTGATTCCGGAGCTGAAGGACGCAGCCTTTCATATGACGAATTGGATTCATCTCCCGGCAGTAAAGAAGCTGCACCATGTAGAAATCAAGTCGGAAGAGTACTATAAGGTGATTCAAGAGTATGTGAGAAATCAGGTGGATATGCGGAGTGATTATCTGAAGATCCCCATGGGCGAACCGGTGAAAGACGAAGAAGGCAAGGTCATTGACTTTGATTTTAGTCATGCAGCCGCGGTTGGAAATCTTGCTCTGGAATGCGGGATGATCTATCTGACGGGAGAATTTCCGGCAACCTGGTTAAAGTGGGATGATGCCAGTTTGTATTTGAATTGGGATCATGAGGTAGCCATAGGAACACTGGAGGGGTACCGTCAGCTGAAGCTATATTTCACCCGCGCATGGGAATGTGTTTGCAAGAATCATTGGCAGAATTGCTATACCCAGAGCCTGACGGACGAACCGCAGTTTCGAAATCAGGCAGACTACCGTGCTCTGTCTGCCATTTGCCGTAAGTGCATGCCAGGAATCACGATTCTTGAAGCAGTGGAAACTACTGATATTGCCGGTGCACTGGATATTTGGGCAGTTAAGCAGGCTACTTATGAGAAATATATCGATATCTACCGCACACTGCAGGATATGGGCGAGGAAATGATGATTTATTCCTGCGGATTTCCGGCAGGAGCCATGATGAATCGAGTTATCGATCTGCCACTGGTGGTAAGTCGTCTGTTTATGTGGGTGTGCTATCATTATCACTGCCACGGTTTCCTGCATTTTGGATATGGAGAGCATAACGACGAGATCGAAGGAAGCACTTGCCTGCGCGTCAAAGAAGGTGTGACGCTTCCACCGGGAGACGCCTTTATCGTATATCCGGCTAAGGATAACCCTTATGGGGTATGGTACAGTATACGGGGACATCACCAGCGACTGGGAGCCGTCGACCACGAGCTGTTCTGTATGCTGGAAAAGAAGTATTCTTTCGAAAAGGCAGACGAGCTGATTACACGCTGCTGTCGGGGATTTGAGGATTACCAGACAGATACGGAACTGGTAGAGAATATACGCCATAGCGTACTGGAACTGTTGGGCTAGAAAAACAGTGATTAAGAAAGATTCTTGTTAGAGGAGGTAATTATGAGTATGACAATGGAGCAGCTGATCGGAGTGGATGAGAAGGAACTTCCACTGGAGAATATTGTAAGTGACGGTGGGTACTGCGGAATCTTCCGTACGATTGCCTGTGTAGGAGACAGCCTGTCATCCGGAGAATTTGAAGCAACTGACGAAGAAGGTAAGACAACCTTCCATGATATGTTTGACTATTCCTGGGGGCAGTATCTTGCTCGTATGGCAGGCTGCAAGGTCTATAATTTTTCCAGGGGCGGTATGACAGCGAAAGAATACTGCGACAGCTTTGCCAAGACGAATAATTTCTGGAGTCCGAAGCTGGCGGCACAGGCTTATATCTTGGCACTGGGAGTAAATGACATACACGGACAGGAGCAGCCTGTAGGCAGTATCGCAGATATCTGTGATGAGGATCCGGAACAGAACGCAGATACCTTTGCAGGGTATTATTCCAGAATTATTCAGCGATACAAGAAGATTGAGCCGGAGGCTCGATTTTTTCTGATGACTATGCCGGCCTTGAAGGGGGATCAGAAGCATTACAAAGAGGATGAGGAACATTCCGCACTTTTGTATAAGATGGCAGAGCATTTTTCAAATACCTATGTGCTGGATATACGCAAATACGGACCAAGGTACGATGATGAAGCGTTTTGCAGAAAATTTCTAATGGGACACATGACGCCCACCGGATATGTACTCACCGCCAGAATGGTGGCTTCTTATATCGATTATATTATCCGCCATCACATGGAGGATTTCAGACAGGTAGGTTTTATCGGAACACCGTTCCGGAATACGAAGGATGTTTTGTAAATATGGGGGGATGTAGCAGTGTATCGTGTAATGGTTGTGGAAGATGAGGTAATTGTCAGAGACTGGCTAAAGAAACGTGTGGGATGGGCGGACTGTGGCCTTACGGTCTGCGCTGAGGCTGCCAATGGGCAGGAGGCGCTCCTGCTGTATGAAAGGGAGCGACCGGATATTATTCTGACAGATATACGAATCCCTATGATGGATGGGATCACATTGTTGAGCAAGGTGCGCCAGCAGGATAAACGGGTGCGTTTTCTGATCCTGACCTGTCTGGATGAGTTTGCGCTGGTGCAACAGTCCGTACAGCTGGAGGTCACCAGTTATATTCTTAAGCTGACCTCGGAGCCGGAGGAGATTGAACGCGAGCTGCAAAGAGCCAGGGATTGGCTAATAGAGTATGATGGCAATGTGAAGCCGGAACCGGAAAAGAATAAGGAAATCCCGAATCGGAGATTTACTGCGGCAATAAGCTATCTTGAGGAGCATTATGCGGATAACGTATCCCTGCTCCAGGTGGCTGAGGCGGTTGGGGTTACACCCGGATATCTTGGAAAAATGTTTTTAAAGTATCATGGTTCTACCTTCACAGATGAACTGAACCGTATTCGTATCCGGGAGGCCAAGCGCCAAATGGCGAATGTGTCCTGCAGAATCTATGAGGTGGCAGAACAGGTAGGCTTTGCTAATATATCATATTTTTTCCGGGTTTTTAAGAAGTATGAAGGCTGTACACCCCGAGAATATTATGAGCGGATCGGGAGGGAATGATGATTGGTGCTATCCATAAGAAAGCGTTCAAAAGTATACAGACAAAGTTCGTGATATCCTTTGTCATAGGTGCTATGGCTACGCTTCTTGTTGCGATGCTTGTGGGTTATGCAGGTATTAATACTGTATATAAGGAAATCAGCAGACAAACCATGAACGCTGAACTGGAACAGGTAGCAGGAGAGATTGATATGCTTCTGTCAGAGACAGAGCGACTGATTGCCTCCCGTGTCATGCTTCCGAAGTCTGTGGAGAAGCTTGCCGGGAGGGACAAGCTGTCTGTTCCTGATTTCGTCTATGCGGTGCTGAATGTGAGAGAAGAGTTTGATAATATCAGCGAGAGTTTTGAACACATAGATTCTCTGTATCTTTATGTGACAGAGGATTGGTTTCTGGGGATGTCGCATACCAGCACAAAGCTACTTTATGAGAAGAAGGAGTGGCCGGAAGAAAGGATTACCAGTCTCCTTAAAACTGCAGATATTTCAAGCAGGTACGCAGGTGCAAAGGCAGAAGAATTTCCTCTTGATATGCAAGAACCTGCCTGCCTGATGATGTACCGCAGTATCAATACCAGATATGGAAAATGTGCTTATGCTGTGAATGTCAGGGAAAGCGCTCTTAGGGAGCGCTATTCCGGTCTGAGTAAAGATGCTGTACGAACAGTATGGATTGTGGATATGGAGGGGCAGATTCTCTCGGCTGTGGATAAGAAGGAACTTGGAAATAAGCTGGCATTGCTGGACGAGTCAGAACTGACAGAACCTGGGATGCTGTTGAGGGAGGGGATGGTCGTAAATTACAGGCCGCTTACTGAGTATGGAATTGTTATTGTCAGCGCAATGCCTGCCTCTATCTATACGGAGGGGCTTATTGGTATCCGAAACAGTCTTTTTGTTGTATTTGTGTTTGGTATGACAGCTGTCTCTGTATTTTTCGTGTATTGGATCAGGAAACGTCTTACACCTATCGGAAGGCTTCGAGAAGGGATGAAAATGGCCGGACAGGGAGATTACGACCATCCGTTGCCGGTTACTGGGGAAGATGAGTTGTCAGAGTTGGCAAGATATTACAACCACATGCTGGAAGATTTGAAGGGGTTATCAGAAAGACAGGAGCAGACGGCCGCAGAACTGCGGGAGCGGGAAATGGCAATGCTCCGAAATGAGATCAATCCACATTTTCTGTACAACACTCTGAATACCGTCAAATGCATGGCAGAACTGGAGGGAAATGAGGATATTGCCCGTTGCGTCAAAGCATTGGGAGGAATGATTGCGCCGCTCTATAAGACCAAGGGAGCACTTTGGACTCTGGAAGAGGAAATAAAGCTGGTGGAGAAGTATATAGAGATTATGAATGTACGATACGGAAACGGAATCCGTTGTATGGAGCATATCCCAAAAGAATTGCTGAACAAAGAGGTACTACGTTTTATTCTTCAGCCTATCATCGAGAATTCTATACTTCACGGCTTTGCAAGCTCTGCATATTCAGGGAGGATTTTTGTGACGGCCCGGCAGGAGAAGAAATTTCTGGTTCTCTCTGTAGAGGATGATGGTGAAGGAATCCCGGAGGAAGAGCTTGCAGAATATAATGATTCTCTGAAAAACGGAATCAAGGCAAATGGAATAGGGATGATGAATGTATGCAGACGCATTATCTTGCAGTACGGGGAGGCATATGGCATACATCTTGAGAGATCAGGATACGGGGGATTATGCGTACAAATATGGCTTCCAGAGGAGGATATAATGTCATAAACAGACACAGGGAGAATGAAGCAGAACCAAAAGTGCGGATAAGTGAAGAAAAGTACTGTTCTGTACACAAAAAAGCCGAAAAGTACATAATTGCAATTGAAAAGAAAGTGTTGATTTTTATTATATACTGGAAATGTTTCCGGATATATAATAAATATAGGGTGTGACATATATAATAATTAAATGATAAAGCGCACCAATAGAATCACTATATTGTTGAAAATGTACAAGGAGGATGAACTGTGATGCAGGAAAGTACTGCGAGAAAAAGAAAAAAGCATAAGCGTTCCGACTGGAAACTGACTGCTATGGCACTACCTATGGTGCTGTTTACTTTCCTTATGAAGTATGTACCGATGTTTGGATGGGGGATAGCTTTTACGAATTACCGTCCGGGCAAGAGACTGGAAACACTGGAATTTGTTGGCTTGAAATATTTTAAGCTGATTGCTTATTACTGGGATGATATCTCCCATGCTCTATGCAATACGCTGGGTCTGAGCCTGCTCCAGTTCAGTACGGTTGTGCTGCCGATGATATTTGCTGTTTGCATCAGTGAGTTTCGTCACAGCAGGTTAAAGAAGATTACGCAGAGTCTTGTTACCATACCGAACTTCATAGGATGGGTAATCGTATATTCTATGATGTTTTCGTTGTTTTCCACAAACGGGCTGATAAACACACAGCTTCTGAAGGCAGGACTTATTGATACGCCAACCAATTTGCTGGGAGATGCGGATATGTCCTGGGGACTGATGACGATTCTGGATATCTGGAAAGGCATGGGATGGGGATCCATCATCTATCTGGCTTCCATTTCCGGAATTGATGACTCACTGTATGAAGCTGCCAAGATAGACGGCGCCGGACGGCTGGCACGTGTTATACATATTACAGTGCCGGGACTTCTTCCTGTGCTTGTCGTACAGATGGTTCTCAGTATAGGGAATATATTGACGAACAATTTTGAAAAGCTGCTATTATTCTCGAATTCTCTGACTATGGACAAGCTGGAGGTGTTGGATATCTTTACATACCGGGTAGGTATGCTGACACAGGATTATGCTTTTGCTACAGCAGTCGGAATACTTAGATCCATTGCAAGTATTACCCTTGTTTTAGTGACGAATGCAATAGCGAAAAAAGTGAGAGGAGAGGCAGTCATATGAACTGGAGCAGAACGAAAGAAACTGTGTCACAGAAAGGCGGACACAGCCACAGCAACAGAATCAAGGAGAAGAGGACGGTATCAGGAACCATTTTTGATATATGCAACTATGCGTTTATGATGTTGTTTGCGTTTGTATGTTGCTACCCTTTTTATTACATAGTGATTTATTCCTTATCCAATCCGAATCTGGCATCGGATATCGTATTTCTGCCAAGGGGATTTACACTGCGCAATTATCTGGATGTAATCAGGCTGGATGGACTCGGACAGGCGGCACTGATTTCTGTCGGGAGAACGGTGCTGGGTACCGCCCTGGCGGTGATAAGCAATTCCTTCTGTGCATATCTGATGACAAAGCGGAATATGCCAGGACGTAAGTTGATCTACCGATTTCTGATTGTGACGCTGTATCTGGATTCCGGACTCATCCCATACTACCTGGTGATGAGGGCCTATGGCTTTACAAATAATTTTCTGTATTATATTGTTCCGGGCATGGTGTCAGTTCATAACATCATATTGATCAAGACGTATATGGAGTCAATACCGGAGTCCTTGGAGGAAAGCGCAAGAATCGATGGAGCGGGATATATGCGGTGCTGGTGGAATGTACTGATGCCTCTCTGCAAGCCCATATTGGCAACGATTGCTACCTTTGCGGCAGTAGGGCAGTGGAACTCATGGTTTGATTCCCATATCTACATGACAGATTCTAAGCTGTGGTCCCTGCAATATGTGCTGTATCGCTATTTGCAGAAGGCGCAGGCCCTTGCAGATGCCATCAGGGATCAGAGTTCCTATGAACTGAGTCAGTTAGTAATGACACCGGAAGCCGTGCGGATGACGATCACGGCACTGGTCACGCTGCCGATTCTGTTCGTATACCCCTTTGCTCAGCGTTATTTTATGAAAGGAATCATGATGGGAGCTGTGAAAGGCTGACGATATTTAGAAATGAGAGCATTGAGTAAGAAATGAGCAGTTTTATATAAATAACCCATACAACCCTAAGGAGGAAGAGTAAATGAAGAGTAAGAAGAGAAGCGTATCATGTAAGGTAGCAAGGACACTGGCATTGATGTTGAGTCTTGCCATGCTGTTTACGACATCAGCATGCAGCAACAAGGAAAAGGACACGAACAAGGGCAATCCGGATAGCGGAAAAGTGGCTGAGGTCAGCACTGGTCCAATCACTATCGACTGGCTTTTATTCAGTACCCCGCAGCTTCAGGATCAGTTCTATACGTACCAGGAGGAATCCCCAGTTTATAAGAAGCTGGTAGAGAAGACAGGCATCAGCCTGAATGTTATAGGTCTGGCAGATGATCAGGTCAGCGTTCGTATGGCAGGCGATGAGATGGGAGATCTAATCTCCGTGTACAGTTCAGAACAACTGGCAAATCTGGTAGAGGGAGATCTTGTTTATTCCTTGGAGGAGTTGGTAGAGCAGTATGCTCCGGATATTAAGACCGCTATGCCGGCACGTTGGAAGAAGGCACAGGAGCTTTATGTGAATGATGAAAACCACGTTTATGCGCTTCCGGTTCGTGCAGGAAATTACGGTAAAACCATGAATGCCGGTACGTACCTGTACACAGTCCGCTGGGATCTATACAAGCAGCTTGGCTATCCGGAAATGAAGAATCCGGAGGATATGGTAAAGGTTCTGACAGATATGGTTGCGTTGCAGCCCACCACAGAAGATGGCAAGAAGGTATATGGTACCAGTTTCTATCTCAGCGACACCAGTTACTGGGGCTTCTATGGAGTTATGTACAGAACCTATGGATACGGAGACCTGAAAGGTGATTACGTATTGAAGAATTTGTCTACCAACGAGGTAATCTACCCATGTATCGATGAGGAGGGACCCTTCTGGATGGCTTGCGAATATTTCAACAAGGCATATCGTGCAGGCATTCTGGATCCGGATTGTTTCACCCAGAAGTCAGGCGACTTTACCGGAAAGATCTCAAGCGGACAGATACTTACAAGCATGTACTTTGATACAAGTCTGGAGAAAGCTCTCTTAGAGAAAAACCCGGAAAGTATGGTTGGATATGCGAACATTCCGGTGAAAGACACCTGGATCTACCAGGAGGTTGATGAGCCGTGGGGATGGGCAAGCTATTACAGCCTTGCTATTCCGAAGACCTGCAAGGATCCGGCGCGTGTGATGAAGTTCCTGGATTATTGCTTTAGCGAGGAGGGCGCAAGACTGCTCTTAAGCGGTGTGGAAGGAGAACAGTGGGATTATGTAGATGGTGTGCCTACCTATAATGAAGAAACCTTTACGATACTTCAGGAACGTAAAGTAAACTTACTGAAGAGTGGTATCAACAATTCACCTTTGAACAATCTATGTGGTTATTCGGACGGACATGTCCTTTCTGATGGCTATTGCGCGAATCTGAGTGTGGAAGAGGATTACTTCGCGAGGGTAAAATTGTCACCTTGTCAGCAGGACTATTGTGATTATTATGGTATCAGCTGGCCTAGCGAGAAAATATTTGATCTTGCGGAACAAGGCTTTATGCATACTATGAAGGATGGAAATCTGGCTGGTTCTGTTACGGCGGATGAAGATATCTCCCGTATTGATAATGCCTGTATGACTATGACGATCAAGGCTATTCCCAAGGTGGTTACAGCCAAGGATGATGCTGAGTTCGAGAAGCTCAAAGCGGAGACGATTAAGGAACTGATAGCAGCGGGCGCGCAGGAAGCAGAGGATTATTACAAGAAATCCTTCAATGAGAACTACGAATCCTGGAAGGAATATGTGGAGTAAGGGGAAACATACAGGATCGATAAGAAGCCTGAAGTCTCAAAATACCCAGTCAGTAAGACAGCGTCAGAGGTAACAACCCTTGTCGCTGTCTTACGTGATAAGAAAGGAGCAGTGAATGAAAAAGAAGCTTATGATCATAGCAGTATGCATAGCGTCGCTTGTTCTATTTACAGGAGTATTTTTTCTGATCTTTGGTGTCTTTGCGGATATGCGTAATGACGGGAAGGGTGGATCAGAACAGGAGGAGAAGGAAAATAGAGTGGTAGATATTACCAGCTTCTCGGCTTATACAGAACAGGCGGAGTTCCAGAAGGTGCCGGCTATGGCAACAGAGGGAGCTAAAATTGGTGAAGCCAGGAAATGTGGCAGTACATATGTGATCGATGTGAACGGAACAACAGAAGCAGATTATGATGCCTATCTGGCAATTCTGGAGAAAAAGGGATTCACAAAGCATAGCGAAAATGGGGAGGACAAGATGGAAGGTTACGTCAAAACAGCCTCTTTTATCGGGGAGGATATCACCCTGACGGTAACCCAGATGCTTTCCTGGGATAAGACATATATCTCAGTCACCCGTGATCTGGCGTTGTCAGATCATATGATCTATGAGGATTATGCGGAGGAGAATACAGAAGGAGCGCAGACGAAGCTGTATATGATGGAACTGGTTGCCGGAATAGGCAACTCATTTGTGATCCAGTTGAAGAACGGCCATTTCGTTCTATATGATGGGGGAAAGGAAGAAGAGATGTTTTATCTGTTGGATTTTCTGGAATCCCTTGCTCCCGAAGGTGAGAAGCCGGTGATTGAGGCATGGTTCATTTCACATGCCCACGTTGATCATAACGGCGTGCTGCTTGCACTGGCAGAGGATGCAAAGAATGCAGGACGTCTGATTGTGGACGGTATCTATTTCCAGGAACCAGCAGAGGAAGTGGTGAGGGAAACAGGCGAAAGCATATCACCTGTCCGGAATACTGTTATGGCACATCAGTATTTCAAGGATCAAAAGGGAAATACCACCGCTTTCTATCGTCCGCAGCTTGGACAGAGATATTACTTCTCAGATATTTATATCGATGTCTGCATGACACCGGACGTATATCTTCTGGATACCTATTATCAGAAGGATTTTAATGATACCTCTATCTGGCTGAAGGCTTTTATTGAGGGACAAACCTTCCTGTGCGGAGGAGATTCCGGCTATACAGGTACCAGAACGATTATGAATACCTTTGACAGATCCTATTGTGATGTGGATATTTTTGCAGTACTTCATCATGGTATCAATGTGTATAACTACTTCACGGATTTTGTACAGGCAGATACTGCACTTTATACATCCTGGCGTACACTCAGTCCATTTCATGAACATACAGAATATCTTGTTTCCAGAATCGAGGAAAACGAGCATCTGAAGGAATCTGTAAAAGAATGTTTCAGTTATGGAGACGGTACGGTAGTCCTGACATTTCCTTATACTGTGGGGGCTGCAAAGATACTGCCAAAGAATCAGTGGATTTATGGCGATGTACCGTTCCGCAAGGGGCTGGATTAGGAAAAGGAGGTAGAAGAACATATGAGTATGAAAAAGAAAATTATTGCGATAACAGCCGTTGCTGTAGGAATTCTTCTGCTGTCTTTCCTGTTGGCGGCTGGCATCCAGCTGCTGGTTCGCAATGAAGATAAGCCGGTGGCAGAAGAACCGAAGGACGGAAATGTTTTAAATGTATCCTGGTACAATGAGACAGATACAGAGTTTGTGATCCGTACAGCAGAAGAGTTAAGGGAATTTTCCGAGCTGTCGGAGTTTTATACCTTTGAAGGACAGACGATCCGTCTGGAGAATGATATTGTGTTGAATGAGGGAAATGCGGCGGATTGGGCAGAAACAGCTCCGGCAAATCGCTGGGCGCCGGTGTCAAATTTCGCGGGAACCTTTGACGGACAGGGACATACCATCAGCGGTCTGTATGCCAGAAGCTATGAAGCGCCTATGGCGATGTTTGAAAATACCAGCAGAAGCTGTGTGATCCGGAATGTAAAGCTGGTGAACTCCTATATTGAGACAGGCGGTGCCAGCGGAGCTGCAAGCTTCGTTGCACGCGGAGACGGTAAATTCTATCAGCTATACAGCGAAGCGGTCATCGTCAATAAGGGAGACAGAGCCGGTGGTATCATCGCATTGACAGATAAAGCGGCGACTCTGGAGGAATGCTGGTTCGCCGGATCCATCAACTCCACAGGTCGTTTTATGGGCGGTATTGTTGGAACAGTCATGAGTGGATATGCCAATATCAAGCATTGCCTCTTCTCAGGAAGCATCTATTCCAGCAATACGAACTTCAGCTGGGAGACGGTAGACGGTGTGGAATTAGGCGGACTCTGCGGCTCCATAAGGCAGAAGGCAGCTGCTGTAATTGATGATTCCTATGTATCAGGTTTGGTCAGCTCCGCATTTAATAAGTATTCAGGAGCTGTTGTAGGACTGATTTATACAGATGGTACGGTAGTAGCCACAAATACTTACACCAGCACCGTTGTGGCGGGCAAGGGAGCAATCGGTGACGGCAGCAGTCATGCCACTTCTGGTCCGATCACTATGAATATCAGCGAGATGACAGGTATAAAGGCTTATCAATGGACGACATTGGATTTCGAGAACTACTGGGCAGCTGTAGAGGATAGCACGCCGGTCCTGAAATATTTTGCCGGACCCGGTTTAAGTCTGACAGGGATAGAGAAGGAGTATGATATAAGCTGGTATAAGGAAGAGGAGGAAACGTTTACCATCTCTAATCTGCGGGAGATGTATGGATTCGCCCTGCTTTCCCAGGAGAACAACTTTAAGGATAAGACAATCAGGCTGGGTAATGATATTGTGGTAAACGAAGGAAAGGCTTTGGAATGGGCAGAAGGAAAGAATCTTCCGATTATGCCGTGGTTTGTAGTAGGAAGTCAGGGAATGCCCTTCGCAGGAACCTTCGACGGGCAGGGGCATACCATCAGTGGTGTTTATTACAAGGCATTCACAGACTGCGCAGGAGTGTTTGCCAGTGCGGCCTATGGAAGTACGATTCAGAATCTGAAGGTGAAAAATTGTTTTATTGATGCATCGGGCGATAAAGAAAGACGTTATGTGGGAGGTGTGATCGGGGCTACCAAAGGAAATCTGGATACAATTTATTCGGATTCTATCGTACACTGTGACGGATATGAGACCGGCGGTATTGTAGGTTATGTCAATTATCACGATCCGGCGCTTGAGACGGTTCAGAAGATCAATAACTGCTGGTTCAATGGTCGTGTGGCCGGGGGTTCCCTGCGGAGAGCGGGAGGTGTCATCGGTACAGTGACTTATCAGACCGGTGGACTGGACTGCCATACAGAGATTAGCAACTGCCTGAATACCGGTACAGTTATCAGCGAGCGTATCAACAGCAGTGACGGCTTTGGCGGAATGTATGTGGGCGGTCTGATCGGCTATGTATGGGGCGGCTTCCAACTGGATGTCAGAGATTGCCTGAATGTAGGCAGTATAGCTGTGCAGTACAATACTTATGTAGGTTCTTTCATTGGTTATGGCAGCGGCAACACCAAGATTACGATGGAGAATTGCTATACAACCAAAGAAAGCTATCAGAATCAAGGGGCTTCCGTTGCCCACGGTGGTTTTTCTAAAGCGAACCGTACCGGTGATGTCACCATAATGCCGGAATCCATACTGATCGGCGCCAATGCGTATAAATATACAATGCTGGATTTCAGTAAATACTGGGGACTGGTGGAGAACGATACCCCCGTGCTCCTGTCCTTTGCAGGCAATATCATGAGTACCAAAGGATTAACCCGGATGATCGATACCAGCTGGTACAGCGCGGGGAAGAAATCCTTTGTGATCAACTCCGTGCAGGAGCTATATGGATTGTATCAGCTTTCGCTTATGGACAGCTTCGAGGGAAAGACTATTACTCTGGGAGCAGATGTTAACATCAACAGCGGCTGGACGGCAGGAGAATCCGTTCCGGAGAATATATTCTTCCCCATCAGTCGTTTTGCAGGAACATTCGATGGAAACAACAGAACCATCAGTGGCGTATACATCCAGGAGGGCGGAAAAGACGGGATAGGCTTGTTTGATTCTCTGGCTTCTACCGGTACGATTCGAAATCTGATTCTGGAGAATAGCTATATCGAATCGGCAGGATCGAAAACCTCTAATACAGGATGGTATACAGGAGGCCTTGTGGGCTTACTGGAAGGTGGAAATATCAGCGGCGTGTATGTGAAAAATGACGTAATTGTAAGAAGCAATATGCCATACTGCGGAGGTATTGTCGGAAACTGGCAAGGTGACAGTACCATTTCCTGTTGCTGGTTCGCTGGTATTGTGGATCATAATGACGTTACTAACAAGGGGCTTACCGGCGGTATCGTGGGCGGAGCGTCCAAGAAGGGCACCAGGACGATAGAGAACTGTCTAAATACCGGTACCGTCATCGGCTATACATGGGATATCGGTGGTCTGATTGGTGGAACACCGGCGGGTGAGAAGGAAGAAGTCATTGTTGCTATGAAAAATTCTGTGTGTACCGGAGAGATTGTTTCAAAAACACATAATTATTATGTGGGTTCTCTGATTGGCGGATTGGAAGCGGAGAGCAGCCGGTTTAGTGCTTCCAATGTGTATACTACAGATAAAATCAGGACGGACAAAACCTATAGGAGTGATAATCGGGTACCAGGTTTTGGCTACATTAAGAAAAATGTGATAAATGGTGCCAGCATGAAGCTGCCAGATTCCATGCTGAAGGGTGTCAAGGCATATACCAACACGGCCCTGGATTTCTGGAGCAGTACTAATACGACAGGCGTGTGGGCTGCCACCGGCGAAGGACCTCAGCTAAAGAGGTTCTCCACATCCACTACTATAGTAAACAGCTTTGCCAATGTGCAAAGACCAAACACAGATTGGTACTACAGCAAGCTGGTAAATAGTGCCGTCCCGGAAGGAACGACATTCGAACTTGCATCCGCGGCAGATTTCTTTGGCTTTGCCCAGATCGTAAACCTTGGAATCGACACCTTTAAGGGGCATACTGTCCGGCTTACAAAGTCCATAGATCTGAATCCGGAGTGGACGGCAGGAACAGAGTTTCCTGAGAACGGAAATGTCTGGAGCATGATTGGAAGCGGAGTTGAGATATTCAACGGAACCTTTGACGGCGGGTTCCATACGATTCGTGGCATTTATATCTATTCGGAAAACAGCGACGGTGTCGGTATGTTTACAACGATAGGTCAGGATGGGAAAATTAAGAATCTGAAGCTGGAAAACAGTTATATTGAATCGAATAACGACATTTCCGGTAATAACGGCTATTGTACAGGTAGCTTTGCCGGTATTATGAATGGTACAGCAGAGTTTCTCTATGCAGGGAATGATGTTAAGGTAATCAGCAACAAGCCAACAATCGGAGGTTTGATTGGAAAGTTTGATTCTGCCAAGGGGCAGATAGCAAATAGCTGGTTTTCCGGTACTGTGACAGGAACCTTTGAAGAGGGAGCGTTGAACAATGTATGTGGGCGGCGCGTGGGCGGTATTATCGGAACTGTTGATAAGAACGTACCTGCGGACAAAGCGGTTTTGAGTAACTGCATATTTGACGGCATTGTCTATTCCTACGATTATATAGCGGGAGGACTGGTTGGACTGATTGTCGGCCCGAATGTGAAAATTGAGAACTGTCTAAATGATGGAACCGTCTATGCAGGGCATGGGGGAAGATTAAGCTCAGTAGTTGGATATTTTGAAGGTGCATCTGCTTCGGCTGTTTTTACAAATGTATATACGACTGGAAGACTGTACAAATTAGATGGTTCGGAAACTCGGAAGGAAAATATGGAATCTTCTGGTAATATTGACGTTGCCGACCGATTTACCGGTGGCTATACGCCGCTTTCCGCCGAAGAATTGAAGGGGAAGAAGGCATATGTAAACACAGAACTTGATTTCTGGAGTAATACCAATGCTTCCGGTATATGGGCAGCCATAGAAGGCACCTCACCGGAGATACGGAAGCTTTCCACGGCAGAGGGACAGATTGACAACTTTGATGGCGTTGTAAAGTTGGATTATGACTGGTATTATGAAGCATTGGAAGCAAATCCGGGGGCAGAGCATATCACCTTTGAGATTGCCACAATCAGCGAGCTGGCAGCTCTTGCAAAGCTTGTAAACGGTGGTACGGAAAGCTTTGCCGGTCATACGGTGAAGCTGACAAGCCCGGTATATGATTTCAATCCGGACTGGGTAGCAGGAGAACCCTTCCCAGAGGACGGCAATGTGTGGATGCCGGTGGGAAAGGATAACAATATTTTCAAGGGGACTTTCACCGGGGAATATCAAGAGGGAGGCAGCGCTGTAATCCGTGGCATCTATGTGGAAGCAGCCAGCCAGTATATAGGACTCTTCGGTGATGTATGGGGCAATATACAGAATCTGAAGCTGGAAAACAGCGTTATCAGCAGTACGCAGTCATTCACCGGCGGAATCGTAGGAAGGCTTTGGAGCGGAAATGTGAAGAATATTTTCGTGGCTGATACGGTCACTGTCAAGAATTCTGCAGCAGTCGCAGGTGGGATTGTAGGACGTTTCTCCTACGGCAGGGATACAGATCAAAACATTATTCGCGGAGGCAGAATTTCCAACTGCTGGTTTGCGGGAGAGGTCATAGGAAATACAAGAGTAGGCGGAATTGTTGGACAGATTATGTGGACTTCAGGTGACGGAATCGTAATGGACAACTGTCTGTTTAACGGAATAGTGCGTGCCACAGATGGTTCTGCTGGAGGCCTGGTAGGACACAACTGGGATAACTCGACGCTGCAGTATTGTGTGAGCAATGGCCGGGTATGTAGTGATGCGGCAGAGAATGTCGGGGCGGTAGTGGGCGAGAGCAATATTACCGGCGTGGCTGTCTATGCAATCGAAAAAGTCTTTAAAAACGATGGAACAACAGAGAATATGGCTTCAAATAAGGCGGGTTACAAGGCAATGACAGAAGCACAGCTTACCGGTATAAAGGCATATGAAAACACAGATCTGGATTTCTACTGGAAGGACAGGAACGAGGGCGGAATCTGGACTGCAATTACAGACGCAGGACCGGAACTGAAGCAGTTCTCGGAGTCGCAGGCGCAGATCACAGATTTGTCTGCCGCGATGAAGCCCACCACAGAATGGTATGAGAGCAAACTGGTGGACGGTAAAGTGAAAGCGGGAACGGTATTTGAAATTGCTTCCATAGGAGAACTTACAACCATCAGCAGGCTGGTGGCAGGTGGTGTGAGCTTCAAGGACTGTACCATACAGCTGAGGAAGAATGGTAACTATGAATTGAATGCCGGATGGGATGCACGCATGATGTCTGCACCGGTGGGTGAAGACGCAGTTATCTGGACGCCCATAGGTTCACCCGGTAACAAGTTTGAAGGAACCTTTGACGGAAACGGCGCCACTGTGAAGGGAATTTATGTGAGCCAGGCAGCAGACTGTACAGGATTCTTTGGATATGTGGGAACAAACGGAACAGTTAAAAATCTTCGGATTGAAAACAGTTATATTAAGAATGAAGCAAACGGAGGCAACGGCTGGTTTACCGGGAGTATAGCGGGAAAACTCGATGGTGGCATGGATTCCGTACAGGTCGGAGAGAATGTTATCGTAAGCAGCAAACTCCGTGTAACAGGTGGTCTGATAGGTCAATTTGGCAATAGTACAACCGGACAGATAACAAATTGCTGGTTCGCGGGAAAAGTAATAGCATATGCGCAAAATATTGGCGGGCTGGTAGGTCGCATCAGCGCGGCTTCGGCAGACCGTCCAACGTTGAAGAACTGTCTGTTTACCGGAGAGATCACAGCCTGGGATAATATTGTAGGAGGACTTGTAAATGTAGATAATAATGTTACATCGGTCAGCATGGAGAATTGTCTGGTTCGAGGTACGATTAATGCCAGATATGCGTCCTCCCTTGGCGCAGTAAGTGGCTATAATACAGGCGCAGTAAAGGTCGATAATGTATACAGTGCAATTACATTGAGGGTGCTGAATGCAGATGGAAGCATATCCGGAACGAGAACAGAGACCAGTCCGGTGACAGGTGTAATACCCGTAACAGAGGAACAGATAAAGGGCGAAGCAGCAGCTTCCAGTCTCGACGGTTTTGACTTCTATAGCACCGAGAATCCGGAGGGGGTCTGGGTAATAACGGACAATGGACCGGAGCTTAAGTGGAATGTTACAAAGAAAGCATCGACTTTTCTTCAAAGAGCTATTCGGTGGAGCAAGGGGCAAGTCCGTCAGTGTGTAGAAATGACAGAAGGAAGAGAGAAGAAGGATGCATAATTTGAAGAAAAGATTGTCGGCTTTATTTATTGTTATATTCATCCTGCTCGGAATATCTGCCTGTGGCACAAAGCCACAGGCAAGAGCAGGAAGTGCCGCAGAAGATGGAATCGTACTTATTGCATGTTCAGATTTCCAGAATCCTGATGGCAATGATGCAGGCAGGGATGCTTTGCAAGATATCTTGTCAGCAATAAAGAAGGCGGGGATCACAGAAGCAGATGGATTTTTTTCCTGCGGAGATTACGACTATGATCTGACACGGAAGGAATCGGAGACCAAGGATGGAGTTGATGCGCTAAGAGAGGCTGTCGGCGGTATTGTGACAGAAAATATGGTATTTGTACAGGGAAATCATGATTCCGAGATCGGAACCGCCGGAATGTCTCCCAGTGGAAACAATGATCCGAAGAGTGGTGCATATGGTGTTTTTGTAATAAACGAAGATGATTATATGTGGGGCAATGAAGGCGGGCAGAAGGAGCAGAGGGTCATGAAGACGGCTCAGAGGCTGATTGAATATCTCAACGATAAGCTGAAGGAAGGATATGACAAGCCCATTTTTGTATTGTCGCATCTCCCTTTGCATTACAGTATGCGGACGGTAATAGAAGGCGATGCGAAATATGCCGGATACCTTTTTGATGTGCTGAATAAGGCGGGAAAGAAGGGACTTAATATCATCTTCCTGTATGGACATGATCATAACAATGGCTGGGACGACTATCTTGGCGGAGCCTGCGTGTACCTGGCAAAAGGTGATACTCTTCTGATCGCTTCCGGCAGTACCGAGAAGTTTCAGGGAGAGACCTTATGCTTTACCTATATGAATGCCGGATATACCGGATATTATGGAAATCAGAATGGTGCGGATGACGCACTGACGATGTCTGTATTCCGAATCAGAGATGACGAGGTTGAAATCTGCCGCTATTCTAAGACGGGTGTTCACGATCTGAAGTCTGCCGGAAAGAGAAATTCATACAAAAATGAGAGCGCGTATGAACCCAATGAGACAGTCTGGAAATCGCCGCAGAGCATTTCATTAACAGCTGTTACGGATACTGCGCCGCTTGAGGATCTGCTGGAGCCGGTTTCGAAGGAAGGACGCTGTTATCGGCAGGTGGAGAGTGCAAAGGAACTGAAAGATGGCGGAAGATATCTGCTTATCTATGAAGAACAAAGCAGTCTGATGATTCCCCAGGTTGTGACTAAGGACAACGAAAGTGGGGAACGCACCGGACTGGAGCTGAAAAGTATCATGACCTTCGATGAAGATGTCATTTATGGCGAGTATAGTCCAGAGGAGTGGATGTTTACCAAGGAAAATGGCGGTTGGAAACTAGGACATGAACAGGACTATCTGGAATTTACTACTATATCAGACAGGAATACTGTGATTCTCGGGAGCAGTGGAACCATACTTCAGGCAGAGGATAACGGAAAGAAGGAATTTCTGTTTGGAACAGAAACCGCATATCTGAATTATAACAACAGGGGACTAATCGATACTTTTGGCAGAAAGGCAAATGCAGCAAAGTTCTTGATCTATGAACTGGTATCGGAATAAAGAAGTGCAACGAAGAGAAAGGTTTGTAAGAGATTATAGGAAGGAGGTGGAGAAATGGATCCTGTATTTGAAAATATTGTTTCAGGCACATATGAGAATCGTCTTTATCCGTTTATGTGGCTGCGGAACGGAGAGCACGAGCAGATACCACAGTATATCGAAACCATTCAAAGAATGGGACAGAATGCTCTCTGCGTAGAGTCACGTACCCATGAATTTTTTTGTGAGGACGAATGGTGGGAGGATATGGGACTCATTCTTTCAGAGTGCGAAAAACGTGGAATGGGTGTCTGGCTTCTGGACGATAAGCGTTTCCCTACAGGCTATGCCAATGGGGCAATCGGGAAGAAGTATCCGGAGTGTCGGGGCCGGACGCTGATCGAACGATCTGTGGATGTTGTTGGTCCTGTCAAGGATGCATACTGCCAGATTATGTTCCGAAGTCCTTCGGACAGGTTGCTGGGGGTGTATGCTTACAGGCGGATGGCCTATGGAAATGAAGTTTCCGGTGAGCCGATATGCCTGAACGAGGGAGTCAGCGGTAGCAGAGTGTATTTTGAACTGCCTGATGGGATATGGCGGATCTGCTACTTTATTCATACCGCAGATTTTATTGCCTCGGATTATATAAATATGGTGGATGAAAAATCCTGTGAAGTATTAATAAGAGAGGTTTATGAATCCCACTATGAACATTTCGGAAAATATTTTGGAAATACCTTCAGAGGCTTTTTCTCAGATGAACCGGCATTTCGGAATGATTATTACGAGCCCAAATTGTTTAAGGGGAATCCCTATGACCGCAGAATCGGTGACGCAGGGCTGGCGTTGCCTTATTCCGAGGAATTGCTGGACTGCATGCGCAGGCAGTTAGGGGAGGATCCTATCCCGTATCTTTACGGCTTATGGTATGACTATGAAGAGAAAAGCCCGAAGTTGCGCCATTGCTTTATGGATTGTGCAACAAGATTGTATCAGAAGAATTTCAGCAGAAGGATAGGTGACTGGTGCCGGAGGCACGGTGTGGAATATATAGGTCATGTCATAGAAGATAATGGATGTCATACAAGAATGGCATATGGCGCAGGACATTATTTTCGGGCAGTTAGCGGCCAGAGCATGAGTGGAATCGATGTGGTGCTTCATCAGGTGGAACCTGGTTTTTCGGATCGGTCTAAAATCATTTCCTTCGGAAAATTCGGGGACGGGGAATTCTTTCATTACGGGCTGGCAAAATTAGCGTCCTCTGCGTCGCATATGTTCCCGCACATGAAAAACAGGGCGTTGTGTGAAATCTTTGGTGCCTATGGCTGGGCAGAAAGCATTCCTTTGATGAAGTGGCTGTGCGATTTCATGCTTGTGCGGGGAATTAATCATTTTGTACCTCATGCGTTTTCCTTAAAGCAAAGGGATATGGATAGTCCACCACATTTTAATGCGGCAGGTTTTCCGCAAAAGGAAGGCTATAGAGCTTTGATGGACTATATGAACAAGATGTCGGAAGTACTGATCGGCGGAGTACATATATGTGACGCGGCAATTCTCTACCATGCGGAACTGGAATGGTGGAATTACGAATGCATGCCCTGTGAGAAACCGGCGAAACAACTCTATGATAGTCTTATGGACTATGATTTTGTCGATATGGATACGTTAAAAACCGCGTTAGTCAGCAATAAAAGGCTCGTGATTCACGAGGAAACATACGCTTGTCTGATCATTCCGCATGCCGCCTCCTGTCCGTCGGAGCTGGTGGCTCTGCTAGAAAAATTGTCAGAACAAGGACTGGATATTATTTTTATAAATGAACGCCCAGCCGAGGGGATAGGACGAAAGGTGATGCTGGAGGAGCTGGCTGGTGATATGTTGGCAAACCAATACAAACACATCAGGGCGTCCTGCGAAGGAGGCCTGGTTCGGTTCTATCATAAAAAACACGAAGACAGAGATGTATATATGTTTTTTAATGAAGCTGTCCACGAAGAGGCAGAACTTCAGATCTATACGGACAACAAAACCGTTAATTTCCTGGATCTGGCAAACAATGACTTTTATTCGCTGCCGGAAAGGGAAGGGAAAGTAATTTTCAGACTGGAGCCGTATCAGTCGGTTCTGGTATACATGGGAGATTTTGAAAAATTTCCGGAGAAAAATACGACAGAAGTTGATCGGTTTGTTCTTTCCGAAGGCTGGAATATATCGCTCTATGACACC
>CAKSAI010000019.1 GCA_934434905.1 uncultured Lachnospiraceae bacterium
TTCCTACTGCTGATCAAAGAGCCTGGAGATTCCTTCCGCTACAACCTGGAAAAGACATTGGAAATCATAAGCAAAAGTGTTTCCAAAGAATGCTGCCTGAAAATATCGGTTGGCGTTGGACTTGCTGATAATCGGATTGACGGCATCACTTGTGGTTACCGACAAGCCTGTGATGCACTGGACCAAGGCAATTTTTTCGGTAATAGCTTCGTCTGCTTTTTTTGCGATCTGTATGACCGGGAGTTTCAGCGCTTCCAATTTCCCCGAAATGTCAAGGAGCGAATTACAAAATGTCTGTACCAGGAAAATTTTGTAGAAATAGACCAATTAATTGAAAAAGAATTCGAGAAAATCATCCGGCAAGGTCTTGCCACCAAGGACAATATCCTTGCCTTAAAGATTGATCTGACTGTTTTTTTGATGGATTTGTCCAACAAGCTGGCGGTTGTTTCTGAGAAATCCCAGATATACTCCAACCTGCTCAACGACTTTCTGACTGCTGACAGCCTTCCTTCCCTGGAGATCATCATCAAACAGAAGCTGCGCGAACTATCCAATGCCTCTCGCCTTGTCCTGGAGAAGCGGACTGTACGGCTTGTCTCAAACGCCCAAAGTATCGTCCTGGAGCATATGCGGGAACCCATCAACGTCCAGTCCATCGCACAGCTTCTCCGGATAAGCCCCAACTATTTGAGTGCCATATTCAAAGCTGAAACCGGTGTCCGCCTCACGGAATATATCACAAACATCAAGATGCGGGAAGCCGCAAGGCTGCTGCGGGAAACTCAGAAGCACATCACAGAGATAACAATACTGGTCGGCTACGACAACGCCAATTATTTTTCAAGAATATTCAAAAAGCAGTACGGAATCAGCCCTTCCGAGTATCGGAGAGGCAGCGAATGCTATTAAATACGATTATTTTTCCTATATGATAAGCAATAGAAGATCTAGCCGTATCAAATAAGTCACTGTCTGCATCACTGTCTGCCTCAGGCCAGTACCTCCCGCCGGATCTCCCGTATCAGGATGTAGGAGAGCGGTCCCAGGGCAAATCCCCACAATCCGAAAATACCCAGACCAATGTACACACTGGCGATCACCGCCAGGGGCGGCATGCCAAGCTTATCCCCCACCAGCTTTGGTTCCAGAAGCTCCCGCGTCAGATTGGCTATGGTATAGATGACCGCGTAGACTGCCGCCATCACGTAACGCCCATTGATGATTTCAATGACAGCCCAGGGGATAAAGATGGTTCCGGTGCCAAGAAAGGGCAGTGCATCGCAGAGGCCGATCCCCATCCCAGCCAGCAGGGCATAAGGATTCCCGGTGCAGAAGAGCCCAATGATACACACACCGCTCACCACCAGCATGATCAGTACCTGCGCCTTCAGGTATCCGCCCCCTGCCTGATAGACTCTCCGAAAAACCGCAAGGACGGATCGCCCCAGAACGCTTTTTTCCAGTCCCAGCTTCAAAGTGTCATACTCCTTTACAAAAAGAAGGGTGGAGATTCCCACAACAATCAGGACTGCGCCCAATACGATCAGCCCCTTTATCCAGGAAACAGAACTGCCGATCAGGCTGGGAAGCAGTGTTCCCTTCACATTATCCCACAGCTTCGGAATCGCCTCCATGACTTTTCCATCCAGCGTTCCTGCCTTCATCCCCACCAAAACCTCCACCCGGCTGCAGAAGCCTCCCCATAGAATGATTACCTGATCCTGATAGATCGGCATATCCTCGGAGAGCTGCCGCAGCTGGAGCACCAGATTTCTGCCCAGCAGCCACAACAGCCACAGCAACACAGCAAGAAACAAAAGCAAAATTACCGCAATGGCAATTCCCCTCTTTAGCTTTAAGCGTTTTCGGAATTTCTCAACCAGCGGATACAACTGTTTTGCAATAAAAAATGCGATCAAAAAAGGAATTACCAGAGGCAGTAAATAGCGCATGACTAAGTATACCGCCAGGGTAATTCCCAGTATTCGGACTACGTCCAGCAGGGGCTTCTTCAACTCTTCTCTCATGAAGGTATTGTGCCCGCGGACTTATAAAATTATTCCCGCTCTGCCAAAACCGCAGATTCGTGAAATTGTCAAAGCGCCTCGCCTGTCGGTCCATGAAACTGTCGAAATGCCTCACCTGTCGGTTCTATGACATATTCCAGTCTCCTGCCCGTTGTGGGATGACAGAAGGCAATGCGGACAGAGCTGAGACCTATGGGCAGATATCCGGACGTGCAGCCTGGGTTGTACTTCTTATCTCCCACCAGCGGATGGCCTGCATGAGCCATCTGCACCCGGATCTGATGATGGCGTCCGGTCTCCAGCCGGATCTCCAATAAACTTACGGATCGGTCATCCCGTATCTCTAATACGCGATAGGAAAGGTCCGCTTTCTTCGCTCCATCTGTCTTAGACGTAACTACGCGGGACGTATTGGTCTTCCCGTCACGCAGCAGATAATCCTCCAGACGACCCTCTGCCGGATCCGGAACTCCCTCTGCCAGCGCCTGGTAATACTTATCCACCGTCTTCCCCTGTATCTGTCTGCTAAGCGCGGCGGCAGCCCTCGGATTCTTGGCAAACACCATAACGCCCTCCACCGGCTGGTCCAGACGGTGGACGACATAGATCTCCGGCATCTCACGCTCCGCGGCTCGATGCTTCTTAAGCAGGCTTACCATATCCTGCTGCCCCATCTTAGCCGTCTGTACCGGGATTCCGGCGGGCTTACGACACACAAGAATGTCGTTATCTTCTTTCAGAATCTCTATCTGTGGATGCATGCATATCTCCCTGTTTTTTAGATCTTAAACCGATACCCCACGCCCCAGATCGTCTCGATATACTGAGGCTTGGCGGTATTGAACTCGATCTTCTCGCGAATCTTCTTGATATGCACTGTCACCGTAGCGATATCTCCCACGGATTCCATATCCCAGATCTTGGAGAACAGCTCCTCCTTGGTAAATACGTGGTTGGGATTCTGTGCCAGGAAGGTCAGCAGGTCAAACTCCTTCGTGGTAAACTGCTTCTCCTCGCCGTTGACCCACACCCGTCGCGCCGTCTTGTCAATCTTAAGTCCACGGATCTCAATGATGTCATTTTCCACCGCATTGCTGCCGATCAGCCGTTCGTACCGGGCAAGATGCGCCTTCACCCTGGCCACCAGCTCGCTGGGCGAAAACGGCTTGGTGATGTAATCGTCCGCGCCAAGGCCGAGACCACGGATCTTGTCGATGTCATCCTTCTTCGCGGAGACCATCAGAATCGGTGTGTTCTTCTTCTCCCGGATTCTTTTGCAGATCTCAAATCCATCCATGCCCGGAAGCATCAGATCCAGGATATACATGTCAAAATCTTCAGACAATGCCCTGGAAAGCCCTACACTCCCATCATGCTCGATCTCCACTGTAAATCCGCTGAGTTCAAGATAATCCTTCTCAAGATCCGCAATCGCTACTTCATCCTCGATGATCAATACTTTACTCATTTGGTACCTCCTGATATTTTCTTATTACAAAATACATGATTGTTCCTGTCTGCTCCTTGCTGGTGGCCCAGATGCTGCCGCCGTGATCCTCAATGATCTTCTTAACGATGGACAGGCCAATGCCGCTGCCGCCGGTAGAGGAATTCCGGGAGGCGTCTGTCCGGTAGAAACGGTCGAAGATATAAGGCAGATCCTTGTTTCCGATTCCTTTCCCGTTATCCTCGATCTCCACCTGGATGAAATCCCCCACATCCTTCACACGGATGCTGATATAGCCCTTTTCTTTATCCAGGTATTTCACCGAATTTCCCACAATGTTGTTGATAACCCGCCTCAACTGCTCCGGGTCCGCAATGATCTGGGTGTCCTTGTCCGCATAATTGAAATAGGACAGGCTGATGTTCTTGGCTTCCAGATCCAGACTCAACTCCTCCAAGCAATCCTTAAAGTACTCCGCCACATTCAGACGTTTGAAATTATAAGGAATGCGGTTGGTATCGATCTTGGAGTACAATGTCAGCTCGTTGATAAGCGTGTCCATCTCGCTGGCTTTATTATATATGGTACGGACGTATTTGTCCATCTTTTCCGGCGTGTCGGCCACTCCGTCGATGATTCCCTCCGCATAGCCCTTAATAGCCGTTACCGGGGTCTTCAGATCATGGGAGATATTGCTGATGAGCACCTTGTTCTCCTTCTCATTGTTAAGCTTCTCCTCCGCCGAGTCCTTCAGGCGCTTGCGCATCTCCTCGAAGCTCTGGCAGAGAGCGCCGATCTCATCATTATTCTCCGGCTCCAGGGTGAAATCCAGATTTCCTTCCTTAATATTCTCCGCCGCTGCCTGCAGCTTGTGTATCGGTGTAAAAATCCCACGATAGATCCACATCACCAGAAGCACTGCCGTAAATATCAGGATCAGTACGACGGAAAAAAGCATGTTTACCACCATGCCCTTCAGCTCCGGGATCATCTTCTCCATCGACGTAACGATGAACATATTCCCTTCACTGCCATCCGGGAACCGGAAGTCGATCTGCTTGATCAGACACTGGCTGGCCCCATCCAGATAAGTACCGGTATTCCCGTCGCTCCAGTCAAAGTTATATTCCCGTATTCCTTCCGGCACCTTCTGATCCCCGGTGTAGATCAGATCCGCACCCTTCTTCACCACCAGATAGGAAAACTTTCCGGCCAGATCCTCATTGATCCGGGCCAGATAGTCCGAATCCTCCAGCTTCTCCGGCGTCTCCTCGGCCACTGCAAGCAGACTCTCGTAGTCTGCCTTAGTAAAGCGGCTTATCACCCGGATGGAGTTGGTCAGATATTCATACGGCGATGTCCCCTCCACATCATATGCCCGGCGGATCGCCTTCATCTGGAACTGCCCGAAGCCCCAGAGGGCAATCCCCATCAGCAGCACCGGTACAAAGATAATAATACAAAAAGACACGATTAGTCTTGTTCTCAATTTCATTTCCGATTACCTCAACAAATGCCATAGCCACAGTTAAAAACAGTGACTATGGCATCTTAAAGTGCTACAGATATTTCTGTAATAATTCCACCTTGTCTACAGCCTCCCAGGGAAGCTTCAGGTCGTCCCGGCCAAAATGTCCATAGGCCGCGGTCTGCTTGTAGATCGGCCTTCTTAAATCCAGCATCTTGATAATGCCCGCCGGACGCAGGTCGAAGTTCTCCCGAATGATGTCCACCAGCGCTTCATCGGAGAGCTTGCCGGTACCGAAGGTATCCACTGCGATGGAGGTGGGCTGCGCCACACCGATGGCATAGGACAACTGGATCTCACACTTCTCTGCAAGGCCTGCCGCCACAATGTTCTTGGCAACATAGCGGGCTGCATAGGCTGCGGAACGATCTACCTTGGTGCAGTCCTTGCCGGAAAAGGCTCCGCCGCCGTGACGGGCATAGCCGCCATAGGTGTCCACAATGATCTTACGTCCCGTAAGGCCTGCGTCACCGTGAGGGCCGCCGATAACAAAACGTCCGGTGGGATTGATGAAGAACTTGGTATTCTCATCCACCATATCCTGCGGAAGCACCTCGTCAAATACATATTTCTTAATGTCTGCGTGGATCTGTTCCTGTGTTACATCCGGATCATGCTGGGTAGAGAGAACCACCGCCTCCAACCGCCTCGGCTTGCCATTCTCGTCATATTCCACGGAGACCTGGCTCTTGCCGTCGGGTCTTAAATACGACAGAGTTCCATCCTTGCGGATCTTGGTCAGTTGGCGTGTCAGCTTATGTGCCAGTGAGATGGGATAGGGCATAAGCTCCGGTGTCTCATTGGTGGCATAGCCAAACATCATTCCCTGGTCACCTGCGCCGATGGCCTCGATCTCTGCGTCAGACATCTTATTTTCCTTGGCCTCCAGTGCCTTGTCCACACCCATAGCGATATCGGCAGACTGCTCGTCAATCGCCACCAGAACGGCACAGGTATTGCCGTCGAATCCATACTCGGAGCGGTCATAACCGATCTCCTTCACCGTATCCCGCACCAGCTTCTGAATATCCACGTACGCATTGGTGGTGATCTCTCCGGTCACCAGCACGAATCCGGTGCAGGCCGCCGTCTCACAGGCCACGCGGCTCATGGGATCCTTCTCCATCAACGCATCCAGAATTGCGTCCGAAACCGCGTCGCAAAGCTTGTCCGGATGACCCTCGGTTACTGATTCCGAGGTAAACAATCGTTTCTCCATGTTATTTTCCTCCTAAAATAAGATTGCATCCTGCCGGGCAGAATTGTTTTCATAGGAGTTCCCTATGAAAAAAGGCCCGCAACAGCGGACCCGAAATCTACAAAAGATCATCAAATCCTCTTATTGTTCGATTGCTCGCTCAGGTTGGCACCTTCCATTATGGGGTTGCCGTGACTTCACAGATCCTATGTATCTCCATCACTCTGAATAAGAGAAATAACACAATATTGAATTTTCAAATCTTCTACCTATATATACACCCGTTGGCGCGGGTTGTCAAGTGTTTTCCTATATTATGACACTTTGAACCGAAACTTCTGAATCTCCTTCTCAGAGCTCACCCGCTCAATCTGCGCCCCCAGACCACGGAGCTTCCCTTCGAAGTCCTCATAGCCTCTCTGAATATAATAGATATCATCCACAATGGTGATTCCATCCGCCATCATTCCCGCAATCACCAGAGCTGCTCCGGCGCGCAGATCCAATGCGCTGACTCTGGCACCCATGTAATGATTCACTCCGGTGATGATGGCAATGTTGCTCTCTACCTTAATGGCTGCGCCCATGCGGGTCAGCTCATCCACATATTTGAAACGGTTCTCAAAAATACTCTCTGTCACCGTACTCATTCCCTCTGCCACGCCAAGAAGCACGGTCATCTGCGGCTGCATATCCGTAGGAAATCCCGGATAGGGAAGGGTCGTCACCTGCGTACTTCGGATCGGCTTTGCAGCTACTACGCGTACAGCATCGTCAAATTCCTCCACTTCACAGCCCACTTCGAGAAGCTTGGCTGTAATCGCTTCCAGATGCTTGGGTATCACATTCTTCACCATCACATCACCCTTGGTGGCCGCCGCTGCAAACATAAATGTCCCGGCTTCGATCTGGTCGGGGATCACGGCATATTCGGTATGATGGAGCTTCTCAACGCCCACGATACGGACGACGTCCGTACCTGCACCCCGGATATTGGCTCCCATGCTGTTCAGGAAATTGGCAACATCAACAACAGGAGGCTCCTTCGCGGCATTCTCGATGATCGTCTTGCCGCTGGCCATGGATGCCGCCATCATGATATTGATGGTTGCGCCCACCGAAACCTTATCCAGGTAGATATGGGCTCCCTTCAGATGCGGTGCGCTGGCTGCCACTGCACCATTACGTATCGTCACCTCCGCACCCAAAGCCTTAAAGCCCTTGATATGCAGATCAATGGGACGGCTCCCGATGTTGCAACCACCCGGAAGCGTCACTTCCGCCCTTTTATATTTTCCAAGAAGCGCTCCCAATAAATAATAGGATGCGCGAATCTTCTTCATGGATTCGTAGGTTACGGGCACATCCTTTATAAACGCTCCGTTCACCTTCACAGTATGCTCATCCACACGGTCAATAATTGCTCCTATTTCTTCCATTGCCTCCAGCAATGCCTGTATATCCTTTACATTGGGAAGATTGTCTATAGTAACAGTCTCATCCGTCATGATCGCCGCTGCAAGGATCGCCAACGCTGCATTCTTCGCACCGCCAATCTCTACTTCGCCGACCAGAGGGATACCTCCTTTTATAACATATTGTTCCATGCTGCACCTCTATGATCTATTTCGTACAAAAACTGATTATAGTAATTCTGTCTTCATTTTGTCAAGTATATAATGATTATACCACATATTTTTAATTTGTAAATCCACTTACAAGTATCTTATGCTATTCACCGTTTTTGGTTCCTGTCCCCATACGCGATCACGATCTGCCGGATGGTCTCTTCCACATTCCGGTTTTCCTCATCCACCACGATGTCCGCGTACTGCTCGTACAAGGGTACGCGCTCTTCATACAGATCACGGAGAGTTTGTCCACGCTTTAAGACCACCCCTCTGCCCTCAATATCGCTAAGCCGCTTTTCCAGAACCGGATAGGAAAGCCTTAAGTACACCACGGTACCGATGGACTTTAAATGCTCCATGGCTTCTCTGCCATAGACCACACTGCCTCCGGTAGCGATCACGGCGCGCTCCGCTTCGATAGAGGCATTGACCCGGTTCTCGATAGCCAGAAAGCCTTCCGTCCCCTCCTGGGAGATGATCTCGTGGAGCAGCCGATGCTCCTCCTGCTGGATCAGAAGATCCGCATCGATGAATTTATAGCCAAGAACCTTTGCAAGTACAACACCTGCCGTACTCTTTCCAACGCCGGGCATGCCGATCAATATAATATTTTCCATGACGCCTGCCACTCCTATTGTCCATTTTCCAAAATGAGTATACCACACAATTCATTCAAATACCACACTTTTGTCAAGATACGCAATTCTTAGCACCACGTACGGAAAGCTGGTCGCTTCCGGAACCATCTCACCCTTGGCCGGACCGATCAGTGTGGTATTGATATGTATGGCATTATCCGTCAGATACAGTTCATCCACCGATATACTGTAGCCTCCGGTCTTCTGTGTCCCATACCCTGCCACGATATATTTTGATTCCCCGTCATCCATGGTAATCTTCATCTCTGCGGCCTTCTTTTCCTCAATGAGCGCCTTCAGATTCTCCGGCACCTGACTATCCTCCACCAGCGTAAAATCAAGATCCTTAATCTTCTTCGGCTCCGACTTCTCAACACTGCACCCGCCTAGGAAAAGCAGCAACGCCAAAAGAACCCCTGCAAATCGTTTCGATTTTTTCAAATGATTCACCTATATGTCGTTTGTATATTCTATTTTCCCGGGGGTATAAATATTATAGAAGTTTCTTTTTTTCATTGCATTCCCCCGTCAGGGGCAGTATACTATATTTTGTAACAGTTCAGCCGGACCGATATTTTGCGAACGGGCGCGAGCGGAACTGTTGCCATATTTTAGTCTTTTCAGAAAGGAGAGTCAATGCCATGATACGACTTATATTGATTCTTATTTTTGTAATCTTATTCCTGCTTATTTCCATACCCATTTTATTCGTGGAATGGATCATACGAAAGTTCAACCGCCGCGCGGCTGATATCAGCAGCCTTCGGATCATACAGTGGGCCTTCAAGGTAATCGCCTTCCTAAGCGGCGTGAAGCTCACCGTTATCGGTGAGGAGAATGTCCCCAAGGATCAGGCGGTTCTGTACATACCGAACCACCGGAGCTACTTTGATATTGTCCTTACCTACGCCCGCTGTCCGGGTCTGACCGGATATGTCGCCAAGGACTCCATGAAGAATATTCCGCTTTTAAGCCACTGGATGAAGCGGCTGTACTGCCTGTTTCTTGACCGCAAGGACATCAAGGCCGGCTTAAAAACAATCCTGACCGGCATCGACCAGATCAAAAATGGTATCTCCATGTGCATCTTCCCGGAGGGAACGCGGAACAAAACGCAGGATGAAATGCTTCCCTTTAAGGAAGGCAGCATGAAAATGGCGGAGAAAACCGGATGTCCCATCATCCCCATCGCCATCACCAATTCTGCGGAGATTCTGGAGAATCATATGCCCAGGATCAAGCGCTGCCATGTGATCCTGAGGTACGGCGAACCCATCCTGGTAAATGAGCTGGACAAGGAACAGAAGAAGTTCCTGGGCGCTTATACGCGAGATATGATCCTGAAAATGTTAGAAGAGGATAAGGCGCTGATATAGAGCTATCTGCTCTTCAGCGCCTCAACAACCTTAGAAAATTCCATGAAGTGGGACGCCTTTACCAAAACGGTGTCCCCTTTTTTTATAAACTGCTGCAGGTGGGGCAGCAGCTCCTCCCTGCTATGGTAATAGAATACCTGCATATCATTCCCGGCTTCTTTCGCGCCGCGCATGATCTCTTCCGCCAGTTGTCCCACACAGAACAGCACATCAATTCCGGTCTTTGCAGCATAAGCGCCCACCTCATAATGAAGCTGCCGCTCATCCTTCCCCAACTCACCCATATCGCCCAGCACGGCGATCTTCCGGCCCTCAGCCGTCTTCAGCACATCCAGGGATGCACGCATGGACATGGGGTTGGCATTGTAACAGTCGTCCACGATCAATATTCCGTTCGCTTCTATCAGATTGCTGCGGCCGCCAATGGTCTTAGCCGAAGCGATACCCTGGCAGATCTCCTCCAGTGTCAGACCGAGGTGAAGTCCTACGCCTGCGGCTGCCATAGCGTTATACAGGTTGTGATTTCCCGGAATGGGAATCTCCACCTCGATATCCCCCTGAGGCGTGTGCAGGCATGCCCTGGTTCCGTAGAGCCCCCGGTTCTCAATCTGATCCATGGTAATATCCAGGGCGGCAGGGCGATCCCCGGCACGATCCGCAATCCCACCCGAATCTCCGTTATCATCGGAGCACAGCTTTCCCAGCCCGTAAAAAAGCGGCTTCTTCCCGCCGGCATCCTTCACCGTGATCAGCTTGTCATCGTCGCCATTTAGAATAACGGCCGCGTCCTTCGCTATATGATCAAACGCTTCCGTCTTGGCCCGCAGAACACCATCACGGTCTCCCAGATTCTCCAGATGACAGGTTCCGATGTTGGTGATGACACAGACATCCGGCCTCGCGATGTCCGCCAGACGGTGCATCTCACCAAAATCCGAGATTCCCATCTCAATCACGGCCACCTCATGCTCCTCCCGGATCCTTAAGATCGTCAGGGGCAGTCCGATCTCGTTATTGAAATTCCCTGCCGTCTTGAGCACACGGTAACGGACAGACAGCACAGAGGCAATCATTTCCTTGGTACTGGTCTTTCCCACACTTCCGGTGATCCCGATCACCGGGATCTCAAGCTGCGTGCGGTAGTATCTCGCCAGATCCCTCAATGCCTCCTGCGAGGATCTTACCCAGATATAAGGATGACCGCAGTTCGGCAGAAAATGCTCGGAGAGTGTCGCAAGCGCTCCCTTTTCAAATGCCGATGGGATAAAGTCATGACCATCCACACGCTCGCCCTTGATGGGAATGTACAGATAGCCCTCTTCCACCTGCCGGCTGTCCGTGACGGCGCCCTTGATCTCCATATGCCGATACCAATCATCACCCATGTACAATCCGCCGCAGGCGGACGCAATATTTTGCAATGTCAAATTTCTCATTATGACCTCTATTTCTTTTTTTTCAGGGAAATCTCTATCAGCTTCTCACATAACTGCCCGAAGGATATGCCTACCGCCCCGGCCTCCTGGGGCAGCAGACTGGTAGGTGTCATTCCCGGAAGGGTATTGGCCTCCAGGCAGAAAATCTCATTCTCTCTGCTCAGCAGGAAATCCATGCGGGAGTAGGTGCACAGTCCCAATGCCTTCACCACTTCCTCCGCATAATGCTGCATCTGCCTTGTGGTCTCCTCCGGCAGATCGGCCGGGCAGGTCTCAACGGCACTTCCCGCCTTATACTTGTTCTTATAATCATAGAACCCTTCCACCGGCGCGATCTCGATCACCGGCAGAGCCTTTCCGTCAAGAACGCCCACAGAAAACTCGCGTCCCTCAATGTAATCTTCGATCAGAATCTCTTCCTCATAACGGAAGGCTTCCTCCAGGGCGCTCTCGAATTCTTCTGCGCTACCTATGATGGACACACCGATGCTGGAGCCGCCGCTGCAGGGCTTCACCACACAGGGAAGATTTACGCCTGCCGCCTCCGGGGAAGTCACCTTCTGCTCCCGCTTCATGGAAATCCCATGCGGTGTCGGGATTCCGTGGGCGCGAAACAAGGTCTTTGATATCTCTTTATTCATAGCCAGGGCACTGCTGAGATAATCGGTTCCGGTATATTTGATCCCGAACAGGTCAAAGGCTGCCTGCACCTTGCCGTTCTCACCATTTTCTCCGTGAAGTGCCAGGAATACAATGTCCGCCATCCGGCATATTTCCAGAATGTTCGGTCCAAAGAAGCATTCGGACTGATCCTTCCGGCTCCTCTTTACCGCTGCAAGATCCGGTGCCACAGTGGGAATCCCACTGACAACAACACTGGCCTCCTCGGCCCGTTCAAAGATCCCGCTGACATCTGTCGGCTCATCGCCGTAGCCCATAAACACATCCAGCAGAATTGCCCGATGTCCATTCTCCCGCAGCGCATTTGTTACCATATTTCCGGTTACGAAGGACACGTCACGTTCCGTGCTCAGTCCTCCTGCCAATACTACAATATCCATTTCTCTACCTTTCATAAAACAGTACGCCGAGCGTATTGGGGCCGCAGTGGCTGGAAACCACACCGCCAGCCAGTGTCTCATCAATTTCCTTGAAATAGTGCAGGCTCTCCAGATAGTCATATACCTGCTTTACCGTCTCTGCATTGCAGCCGGAATGAGTGATAAACACACGGGTGGGATCCGCCTTCTTCAGATCCTCCTCCATGTCAGAGACATATTTCTTAATGACAGCGCTGATGTTTCCCCGATACTTCTTGGTCACATCCATCTTTCCATCGACCACAGAGATCCTTGGCTTCAGCTTCAGCGCTCCGGCCACCAGAGCCGTCATGGCGCTGCATCTGCCGCCGCGATAGAGATATGTCAGTGTATCGATGACAAAGCTGGCCCGGACCTTTCCGCGCTCCGCTTCAATATGCTTTACAATCTCCTCTGCACTTAGACCCTGCTCTGCCAGCTCGGCTGCCCGAAGAACCTGCAGGCCGATGCCGGTAGAGAGATTCATGGAATCGATAACATGAACCTTGTCGTACTCCATATCCTGCGCTACCAGCCGAACCACGTTACATGTGGTGGACATATCCTCGGAAATGCCAAAGAAGATTACTTCAGCACCCTCCTCCTGACACTGTCCCAGCTTCTCCTTGATCACCTCAATGCCGGGAGCCGCTGTCTTCGGCGTTTTCCCATTCTGGTCGGACCACGCATAGATCTCTGAAGGTGTGATCTCAACGCCATCCTTGTAGCTCTTGTCATCCAACTGGATATACAGCGGAATGATGGTGATATGATGCCGTTCCAGCAACTCTTTACTTAGGTCACAGGTACTGTCTGCAAGAATTTTTATGTTTGCCATGATTTTTCCTTCCTTTTTCGCAGTTATATCCCCCCTGCCGACCGCAGAAATATATGCCGTCAGGCGGGTCGAAACTTTTATCTTTATCTATTTTCTTATATTTATGGAAAAAAGTCAATCATTGGTGTATACTTATATTAAAAAATATATGCTGCAGCAGTTCCGCCGGGTCGAAAAATGGCGTGAACTGACTTAGGAGATTGCTATGAAACAGGAATTTTTTGATGCGCTGGAGAATTCTCCGGTAATAGCCGCCGCCAAGGATGAGGATGGGCTGAACCGCTGTCTGACCTGCGACAGCCGGATCATATTTCTATTGTTCGGAGATATCTGCAACGTCGGAGAGCTTGTAGCGAAGATTAAGGACGCCGGGAAGATCGCCATGGTACATATCGATCTGATCCAGGGACTTTCCCCCAAGGAGATTGCCGTGGATTTTATGAAAAAATATACCGGAGCTGACGGGATCATCAGTACAAAGCCTGCGCTGATCAAGCACGCCAAGAAGCTGGGCTTCTACACAGTGCTGCGCTTTTTCGTCATCGATTCCCTGGCGCTGTCCTCCATCGAGAAGCAGCTGCAGCTGGTGAAGCCGGACATCATCGAGGTACTTCCTGCGCTGATGCCCAAGGTGATATCCCGCATCTGCGATATGGTCCCCGTGCCGGTTATCGCCGGAGGACTGATTTCTGACAAAGAAGATATTATGGCCATGCTTTCTGCCGGAGCTGTTTCCGTCTCCTCCACCAGCCAGAAAACGTGGTTTCTCTAAATCGACAAGGAGGATTTGAAATGAAAAGGATTATTTTAACAGGAGGCGGCACCGCGGGTCATGTCACGCCCAACATCGCGCTCCTGCCCAAATTAAAGGAACTGGATTACGATATCCATTACATCGGTACTTACGATGGGATTGAGAAGAAGCTGATCGAGGAATATGATATTCCTTACTATGGGATCTCTTCGGGAAAGCTGCGCCGCTACTTCGACGTCAAGAATTTCTCCGACCCCTTTAAGGTGATAAAGGGCTACGAACAGGCCGTTCATATCATGAAGGACTTAAAGCCGGACGTTGTCTTCTCCAAGGGCGGCTTCGTCTCGGTTCCTGTGGTGCTGGCGGCACATCACCGCAGGATTCCCGCCATCATCCATGAGTCGGACCTGACTCCCGGACTGGCTAACAAGATTGCCATTCCCGCGGCCCAGAAGGTCTGCTGCAACTTCCCGGAGACACTGCAGTATCTTCCTGCCGGAAAAGCCGTCCTGACCGGATCTCCCATCCGGGCCGAGCTGATGAACGGCAACCGCATCCACGCCATGGAGCTATGCCATTTTACCGCTGAAAAGAAAGTGATCCTGGTGGTAGGCGGAAGCACCGGATCCCAGTTTATCAATACAACCGTCCGGGAGATGCTGCCGGAGCTCTTAAAATACTATCAGATCATACACCTGTGCGGCAAGGGCAACCTGGATCCCTCTCTGGAGGATCGGGATGGCTACGCCCAGTTTGAGTATGCCAAGAAGGAGCTTGCCGACTTCTTCGCCCTGGCTGACCTGGTGATCTCCAGAGCCGGTGCCAACGCGATCTGTGAGATCCTGGCGCTGCGCATCCCCAACATTCTGATCCCCCTGTCCGCAAACGCCAGCCGGGGCGATCAGATATTGAATGCCCGCTCCTTCGAGAACCAGGGCTTTTCCCATGTGATCCAGGAGGAGAACCTCACCGGCCTGGTACTTAAGGATGCCATCGCCCAGGTTCTTGAGAATCGCCAGAGCTACATCGATGCCATGGCAGAGAGCAAGCAGCTTAACTCCATCGATACCATTGTCGGGCTGATCGAGGAGGCGGTGAAAAATCGCTGATCTACGCAAACCGAAGCTGGACGGTTGTAATGCCAAAGGCTGTCATCTGCACCGTAACCGAATTCAAATGTTAGTCAAAAGCACGAAAAAGCACTCCTCTGCGGAGTGCTTTCTTTGCGTAAATCTCTGGGTTTTCCAATAAAAAAATCGATGCGACAGGATTTGAACCTGCGACCTCTGCGTCCCGAACGCAGCGCTCTACCAAGCTGAGCCACGCATCGCTTCCAACAAACTGCACGTCCCGTATGCCTCTACTGTCATAAATAATTAGGCACGAAGGAAATCGCGCCTAATTATATTATCACAGATTATTTCGTTTGTCCAGCAAATTTTCTAAAATCTATAAAAAAGTTTTTGCCGGAGTTTTTGCAAAGTCTTTGCCGATTCGCTTTTTCCGATTATCGGCTGCTTCTTCTCCGCTTCTTCGCCATAAGAATGATTCCGGCTCCGGACACCATCACCAGGGCTGGCAGGTAAAAGTCTAACATACCATCACCTGTCGGCGGTATTTCGCTCTTTGTTCCCGGTGTCTGTGACCCGCCGGATGAGGGCGTCCCACCGGATGGTGGTGTCTCGCCGGATGGTGGTGTCTCCCCTGGATTCTGTTCTCCTGTTGCGGTAAACTTCGCATATAAATCTACTGCTCCTGACTGAGTTGTGGAAATGGATGTTATCTTTGTGGTAAATCCAGCATCACTGTACCAGCCTTCAAAGGTATAGTCTGTCTTACTTGCATCCCCGAAGCTTGCTACACCGATTCCGTATGTATAGCTTGTGGGGTTCCCGGATGCATTTGTCCCGCCGTCCAGATGGTAAGTAATATCATAGGTACCCCCGCCCACACCAGCTATCAACTTTACCTGCGTAGAAGAACCACTCGACAGATATACAGAGCTTACCGTCCAGTGTTGCAAGCTCTTACCGACCTTTTCGGTTCCGCCAACAGCAGCATAGGTCTTTACCGTATGCATAAAAAATATCCCATTTGTGTCTTCCATCATTTCGCCAATATCCCTTGCTTCATAGGAAGCCAGCTCTGTACCATCTTCATCCAGATAAGTAACCTTAGCTTCCGTATTATCATAATCAGTAGGGATGCCTCTTCTAACCAAAATCTCATCTCCCGGGTTTAGAGAGGTACCCTCCTTATACCCACCCTCCGGCATGTCACTATCGCTATAAGTTGCTGCCAATGCCGTCAGTGGCAGAATACACTGCGCCAGCAATGCCGCGGCCAGACAGAATGTCCAAAACCGCTTTTTCCTTTTCTTAAGTTCTCTGTTCATTTCTCTACTTCCTTTCTTTTTTAATAATATATTCCAAATGGCGTACGCCATCTCGAATCGTTCTTAACTTTGATTCCCGCCCATATCTGCACCTTCGAAGAACCACCGGTACCTGTAAAATACGAAGTCTATGCTTAGCTGCCTCCGCAATCATTTCCGTGGCAAATTCCATACCCCCTGTCTGAAAATCAAGCCGCTCGGCTGCGCTGCGTGATAGCCCTCTGAGACCGCAATGAAAATCATAAACATCCGTATGAAAGCGGACTCTTCCGCAGAAGGAAAGGAACCGCACTCCCCAGCGGTGAGACCATGGCATACTCCCCGGCTCCATGCCGCCTGCATAACGATTTCCGATCACCACGTCACAGCATTCCTGTGCGAGAAGGCGATACATTTCCTCCAGATGCAGGAAATCATAGGTAGTATCGCAGTCCCCTATGATCAGAACTCTGCCTCTGCTGTTTGCAATGCCGGCCCGGATTGCATTTCCATAGCCTCTTTTTTCTTCTGTAATCACTCTGGCTCCATGCTTTTTCGCAATCTCTGCCGAAGCATCCGAAGACGCATTGTCTGCCACGAGAACTTCCCCATTTATCTGGTATTTATCCATAAATGCCCTTGCCTCATCCACGCAGAAGCCTATGGCAGCTTCCTCATTCCGACAAGGCATGACAACTGACAGCTCAAGGCTTTCCTTTTCCTGCATTTGCATGCATCAGCCACCTCCAATCTGTCAGTTCCTCCAATATCAGCACGATTGCAAGAATCGTTGCCATCTGCGCCCTGTAGGTAAAGAAAAAGTGCAGATAGGAGTGATTATGAAGCACCATGTATCGAATATAAGGAACCAGCCCCACAAGTGCATACAGCAGAATACATCCCCTGCATATATGCTTTTTGTGATAAACATAACCTATGTAAATAGCCAACAGAAGCAGTACAATCCCGCCAATGCATCCAGCGATGCCGTATTCAAAGGGGAAAAGGCACTTGACGTTTCTTGTGACTGCACCTGTGATATACCTCCAGGGGCCAATGCCAATATCGCCTCCGAGCCTCTCTCCAATATGCCCTGACACATAGGGAAGTACATTTTCCCGAAGAACGACAGATGCCATCGCCCACTTCATCAGCCACATGCCCACGTAGCCACAGCCCCAAGCCAAAGTAGCCTTCCCGGCATTTTGAAAAAGATGCGGTAGCGTTGTCCCTGCATTTCTGTGCCTGTCTACCCATAAAATCAGCAGCAGGGGAACCAGCAATGTAAGTGTCTCCGTGGTGAGAAAATCCATATAATTTGTCAGCATTCCACCAATCATGAAGAAGAATCCCAGCAAATGCCAGCGGCCGCAGAGGGCAAGCTTCAATCCCACAATGGACAACACCAGCATCAAAAGGTACGTCCATGTGTATTCCAGCGAAAACGGTACATACCATACCGCCGTCAAAATCAGCCCTGCCGCCACGCCAATCGCCGGCACAAATGCCCGGTTCTTCAGCAACATCGTCAGTAACACGATAACGAGTACAGCCAGGACTATGCCATTCAACACATAGATCTCCCTAATATTCAAAAAGCACAGCAACGGACGCACGATTGCATTGGAGCCATGCCAATAGCGCAGATATTGTTGGTTTGGTCCATATTCATTTGTCACGGCATCCAGAAGGTTCTTATTCTCATTCTGATTCTCTGTATAGTAATAGGAGGATCGCATTACGGATTCAAGCGGATGCTCATCATCATACTGATATGCAATTGCCAGCAGTATAGAATCCGCATAGCGGTCAATCTTGCTGCCTTGCACTTCATCCACCAGCATGCCGAAGAGCTCTCCCTCACACAAATACTCTGCGGATTCCCGCACATTGGATTTTATTGCATGTCGGGGAATCTTAGCGGAAAGAACCAGCAGGCCCGTCAAAGCTGTCAGCACAGCTATAAAAAGTATGAAATATTTCAATCCCTTTTTTGCTACTTGCATAAAATTCTTCGTCGTCTCCTTTACCGCCACTGCCTGCGGCATTCCTCCAGGAGCCGGATCACCCGGATCGTCTCCTCCATGGGAACCAGGCTGCTGGTAAGCCTTCCCTGGCTTACACACGCCATGGCCTCCTGCGCCTCGTATTCATATCCGTTAATGGCAAAGGGCTGTGCAAACTCTTCCAGCGGCTGGTTCTGCCAGTCCAGAAGCACCGCCTCCTGCGCCTGGAAGAAAAACTCCCGGTTTATCAGCACCCTGGCCTTTGTACCATGAATATACAGGGACGCCTGTTTCTCACAGGAGAGCCCGCCGGTCAGGCTGGCAAAGCTTCCGTTGGCATAAGAGAACTGAATGCTCTCCATCACATCCACATCATCGCCGCCCTTAACCGCCAGCGCATGAATGTGCTCCGGCTCATAGCCCAGCAACGCGCAGGCATAGGTCATGGGATATATGGTCAGATCGTACAGCGTACCTCCCTGGGTACGGTCACGCATCAGTCGATGCTCCGTAGTGGCGCAGGTATAGAACTTCGCCTCCACCGCCTGTATCTCCCCGAATCTGCCCTGCTCCTTCCACTCCATGAGCTTACGAAATACCGGCTGGCATTTGCTCCACAGTGCTTCCATCAGGAACAGGTGCTTCTCCTGTGCCAGACGGTATAATTCTTCTGCCTCCGCAGCGGTCTGTGTGAAAGCCTTCTCGCAGAGCACATGCTTCCCGGCATTCAGGCAAAGCTTCACATTCTCATAATGGCAGGCGATGGGTGTCGCCACATAGATGATGTCCACATCCTTATCAGAAACCAGCTCCCGGTAGCTCCCGTAGCAACGCTCAATGCCATACGCTGCGCCAAACTCCTCTGCCTTCTCACCGGTTCGGGAGCCAACAGCCCAAATCTGTGCCTGTTCAAGCTCCTTTAAGGTGTCGCAAAACTTGCGGGCAATCCGGCCGGTCCCCAGGATGCCCCAGCGAATCTGTTCTGTCATAGTACGCTCCTTTTCTGCGAATTTTTGAAAAAACTTCAGTTTCTACTGGCCGTTCATTGACGTATAACCGAAGGAGATCCTATCTGCCCCGGTATAGCCGTTCATATCTGCAATGCTGTATGCTCCGGCACTTTTCTCTGTCTCATTCTGACATCTGTCATAAGAAAATGTCACGCTGTCCTCTCCGGTATATCCATTCATATCGGTGATGCTGTACGCTTTTCTGCTCATTGATTTCTCTCTCCTATGCTTTGTCCGGTGTCACCAGTATACACTGGTGCTCCCGGCTTCTATTCTCATAGCATACCCGAATCTTCTGCTTTTACGCAGGATCGTATTTCATCTGCTACAGAAACAGGCAGAGGATCGGTATCGTGAGAATGGAGACCAGCGTGCTCAAGACAATCCCTTTGCCGCAGAATTCAGGGTCAGCTCCCTTTTCCTGTGCGATAAGTGCAGTGACATTCCCCACCGGCATCCCCATCTCCAGGACAAAGATGCCAAACAGCACCGGATCTATTGGCAGGTTTCGGAAGATCAACAGCACAAGGAGCGGAAACAGGATCATTTTCAGCAGGAGAAATACATACATCCGCACATCTCCGAGCATATCCTTCAGACTCATTCTTGCCACAGAAGCTCCGATCAGCATCATGGAGAGGGGAATCGTCACGTTCCCCATATAGTCGAAGAAGGTTCCGACAAAGGCCGGTACCTGTATTCTTAACAGCAGAATCACAATGGCTGCCACTGCCGCGATAACACCCGGATTCAGCATTTTCCTTATGGACTGCCAGACACCGCCGCGCTCCTTAAGCTCCTGCCCAAGAAACTTTGCCGCAGAGCGTTCCGCCAGAATACTTCCCAGCGAATAGAGCAGGGCATTGTAGCCCAGCACGTAAACCGCCACATAGACCACCGCCGTCTTTCCGTAAATGCTCTGGACTACGGGAATTCCCATGAAACCCACGTTGGAGAAGAGCATCATCATATGATACAGGCCGCGCTGATGCACCACCGGCCGCAGCAGCAATATCGCCACCAGGCCGCAGATAAACAGTATCACAAAGTAAATGCACACCAGGATCAGGTTCGTCAGCATCTTCTCTCCTGTCACATCCTGCGCCGGAGCCAGCACGCTGTTCACAATCAAAAGCGGATTGAACAGATTGACCACCAGCTTCGACAGCTGACCGGATGTCTCATCGCTGAGCATGCCTTTCCGGCAGACGATAAATCCTGCCGCTATCATAGAAAATAAGACCACCATCTGGCCTAATACGGTTATTGCACTCATTGTGCGGGTTCCTTTCCTCTTGCTTCCCATTGGAAACGATTTTTTGTCATGAACCTTCTCCTCCTGGGATTCATCTCTTCTTAAGAGTATAACAAAAAAATAAGTTGCAGACAATGCCACATCTTAATTTTTCATAAACTTTTATCTTTTCAAGCCAAAACATGCACAAATATGGTATAATAACGAGGAAAATGGTTGCCATGCTTGCATGCGCAAACATTTGACGAGTATCTCCATCGAGACGTTAGTCGAGATGG
>CAKSAI010000020.1 GCA_934434905.1 uncultured Lachnospiraceae bacterium
CTTTTACTTCAACACTCATCATCCGTACAAGACGGAGTAATGTTTTTTGACCGGGTTTTCTTTCTCCGCTACAGTAATATCCAACAGTCCGCGCACTTACATTCAGCATCTCGGCGACACTTTCATAAGTAAAACCTGACTTTTGAATAATGCTTCGCAGATACTCGGCCAATTCAGGATCTCTCTTACGATTCGATTCCATATCAGCAACCTCCTGGCTTCCGCCATTGCGTTGGCCGAAAGTTGCTATACATATGATATCATAAAAATAATTCCTTGTCAATTTTCAGAAGTCAACGTGCAAAAGTAAGGCAGCATGGTGACTTTATTTCTGAAAAACTCATCAATGAAAGCAAAATGATCAGTGATAACCCGTAGGTTCACCCACAAAAGGAAAAGTCTTATGGCATCATTCTCGGATACATCCAGGGAATCACTCTCATAATCACCGTGAATAATGGCATTGCGATTTAATATTCTAGAATCTGTCTTTGTGTGTTTAGTTAGCCTTTTGTAGTATTTATCAATCAGTTCCCACGCTTCTTGATCCCAAGAACTTTCTAAGCCTTCAATAAGAGCTGATATTTTTTCAGAGCGTTGCCTTCCATTTTTATATTCTCTTTTGGCTTCCCAATATCCCTCCAACGTATTTGCACAGCGCTTATGTTCATGTTCAATCAATGCGAACCAGTTTCTTGCAGCACTGCGATAATAGCCGTTAAACATCATTTCCAATGCCGCATGAGCATCTTCCATCTTTCTTTTTAATGGTTTTCCAGAAGTATCAATTTGACAAAATGAAGAAAACAACGTTCTTGCAGACAAGTATTCTCCGAAAGAAAAGGACTCTAATATATAATCGGCATTGCATTCTTCGCTTAGCAGTGGCAGATCCGGAGTTTCGAGAAAATACAGAAAAACTCCGTCATTTGCTAAATCTCTCATCTTTTCACGATATTCATAACTGAATAATACCTTTCTATCGGCCTCAATTCTCCCATTTAATTCATCGTATGAACAGAAAAAATCGTAGTATGCTTTTGCAACGGTAACCTCAAGTATTTTACATTTGATTAGTTCTGGAATTGTTTTCATTTTTGCTGAAATGTCATGAAGTTCCGAACTCGTATTTGACACTTCCTCAAACAAAGCTTTTGTTGTTTCAATTTCTGCATTGCAAATCGGAAGTATGTTCTGAATTTCGGGATACTGCTCATATAGCTTATGAATCCCGGTTGAAAATAAATTTCTGTAAGATGCCTCTAAATTATCTTTGATTCGTTGCTTTTGAAAAGCAATTGCGCCGAGCCGCCCTTGCTCCGAAATTGCATATAACTGTTCTGTTGTTAATGATTCGCGTTGTTTTTTCATTAAGTCCAAATAAGTTTGCACTTCCACAGAGACTCTCCTTTCGTAAGAAAGTACGAAACCATTCTATCATGATTTTATCACAATCCAACCCGGTCTTCGCTTTGGTCGGTTCAAAAGCCAACATCCACTGGATGTTAGTCACTGCTCATTAATCGTGCATGCACGTCGGCTCTCTTTCGATCATTATATCTTGAAATCTCCAATATTTCAAACAATACATGAAAACCAGGCACAAACGAACACCTTATTCATTGCGGAGAAAAGATTGATTCCCCAAAACTTTTGTGCTATCATACTTTTAACAAAAGCGTTACTGTAAACAGCAACGCCAAAAACCTTTCAGGAGGATCACAGCCCTATGCCGCAATCACCCATCGATGATACCGCGCCTGTATGCGAGGTACATCACCATCATCATATACACCCGGAAAATATCATCAGCGAGGACAACCTATACCGCCTGGCTGATCTCTTCAAAATATTCGGCGATCCCACCAGGATCCGCATTCTGCATGCACTCTCCGGCCAGGAACTGTGCGTATGCGATATCGCGGATACCCTTGGCATGACCCAGAGCGCAATTTCACACCAGCTCCATGTCCTGAAGCAGACACAATTAGTAAAATACCGCCGGGACGGGAAAACCATCTACTACTCCCTTGCAGACAGCCATGTATACACGATCCTGGCCCAGGGGCTTGAGCACGTAATGGAGGACTAAACCTTCTTCACAAGACCATATTCTTGAGCCATTTGAGTATTTAATACGATAACATCTGCTTTCCATATCTTTCTAAAGCGGAGCAGTCTTGCCTCTAGCTCCGCTTTCGGTCCACCAAGCCAGCTTTCTTCTGCATTCGTTACAACAAGAACAAATTTAAAACCTGCTTTTGCATATGTTTGTCTATTATAAATCAATTCGCCAACACTATCGCTCTTTTTATTTCTTCCCAGAGCCATTGCTGCAAACATATTCAAAGAGTCGATAAATTTATCTGTCACATCTGCATAAAATTCTTCATATTTTCTCTCTTTTTCCTCACTGCAATTTTTATTAGAAAAATTTGGGCAGGATGACTTTGCCTCTACAAACAAAATATGATCCTTTTTGGTTAAATATATAAATTCAACCGTTTTTATCCCCGCTCCAGCCCGCTTATGAATATCGGAATTTTCAATCTTAAATAAGCGCGTATCTTCAAATTCCCCAAATTCAACACCCGATTCCCTTATGAGTTCAGCCATTACAAACTCACTCCTATCTCATCGCGATATATCTGCAAATATGTCTTTATAATCGGATTATTCTCCAATAATGTAAATTGATCGCTGGTCTCACAATGAACACCATCTTTATCGGAATCTCGAAAAAACGAGTAATAAGAAATCAAATCTTTTTCCTTTCTCTTAATATCAATATATTTTGCCAGAAAATAATTATGGGTAGACAAAAAAATCTGCACACCATTTCTTTGTAGTTCCAGCAACAATTCAGCTATTGTTGAAATATATGCAGGGTTAATATTGGCCTCTGGCTCATCCCAAAACAATACAGAACCCTTTTCTAGTGTCCCATTCTTTGCCAAAAGCCACAAAAGCCCCATCTTTTTGATACCCTCTGCGACAAGATTAAATTCCTGCTTGGAACTACCTTTTTTCAAATAAAACTCATCCTTCTCTGTATCATAAACAACTTGACCATTTGTCATTTTTTCAATTTTCTTCAATAATGCAGCTCGGGAAACAGGATTTTTTCCCATTGTGATGTCAATTTTTGCCGAATTAATGATATCAATATATGTGTCATCAAACCTTACATTATCCACGCTTGTCGCGGCCACCAAATTATAGCTGTGTGACAAAATTTCCTTTGCCGGGATAAAAATACTGGAATTATCCTTAAATACTCTTTCCCATCCTTCTTTTCCCTTAACGTCCGCAGCCCATTTTTTTGTCTTTTTATCAAAAGCAATTCCCAACTGCACTTCTGCTTTCTCACCCAAATTAGATGCGGTTATCTTAATCTTTGTCGTATGATTTCCTGGCTTTCTGTCTACCAGTCTGGCAATACGAAAATCATCTGGCATCATAGTCCGAACAAGCTTCTGTCCAAAATCTACATCTGCACGATTTGCTCTGCATGCAGAATATAATAATTTTAACAAATGTGTTTTTCCTGTAGCGTTTTCCCCAATGAATACATTGATTCCTTCACAAAAGGATATCGTCACATTCTCAAAAACTGTATAATTTTGAATTTTAATATTCTTTATATTCATACGAGCACTTCTCCTTTTGCAACTTCACAAATCACTTTTGCTATACAGTATACCACTTTTTTTCCTTAAATGCTAGAATTTTTCCCACAACAGCGCTTGTTTAATGCTACTATTCGTCAAACTCCACCGTGACAAAGAAGCCCTTGGGCGTCTCATCCACGCTGACCACAGTTCCTTCTGTGGACTTCAACCGCTCGCTGAAGGTATAATTCGCTGACATGGCATATGCCTCGCCCAGTGTATAATAATAAGAAGTCGGAAGCTTTCCCTCCGTCACCGGAAGGACATCGCCCACCTTTAGGAGGCCTGTCCGCTCCATCTTAAATTCCATTCGACGCATAATACGATCTCCTTATCCCCGTTTCCACATGGGCGCAGCCAGAAGCACCAGCATGGGGAATATCTCCAGGCGTCCCGCCAGCATATCGAACATCAGCACCCACTTGGCCGGATCAGAAAACACATCAAAGTTCCCGGTGGGACCCACCAGCCCCAGACCGGGTCCGATATTGTTCAAGGTAGCCGCCACCGCTGTGAAATTGGTGGTGAAGTCCAGATTGCACAGCGATACCGCCAGCACCGAACCTGCAAAAATCGTCATGTATGCAATCAGGAATACCTGCACCGACCGCCATATTTCCTGAGATACTACACGACCCTCGAACCGCACCTGGGTCACTCGCTTGGGATGGATCAGGTGGGAGATCTCGTTTTTTACCATTTTTATCAGTATCGCGATCCGGGAGACCTTCATTCCGCCGCCGGTGCTGCCTGCACAGGCACCGATGAACATTAAGAGCACCAGGATCGTCTGGGAAAACACCGGCCACTTCACAAAGTCCGTGGTCGCATATCCGGTGGTAGTGATGATGGATCCCACCTGGAAGGCTGCCTGCTGAAATGCTTCCGGCAGATTCGAAAACATGTCCCGGACATTCCAGGTGATCAGCAGGATAGCCGTCAGGATGATGAGCAGATAATAGCGCATCTCCTCATGCTTCAACGCATCCTTGGGCTTACGGATCAGGAACAGGTAATATACGTTAAAGTTAATGCCGAACAGAATCATAAAGATCGTGATCACCACCTGAGCCGCCACGGAATAAGTGGCGATACTGGTGTTGAGGATCCCGAAGCCTCCGGTTCCCGCTGTCCCGAAGCTGATCGTCATCGCATCGAACAGATTCATCCCACAGAAAAGCAGCAGGATGATCAGCAGCAGTGTCATGGCAATATAGATCCCATAGAGGATCCGAGCCGTGTGCTTTACCCTGGGAACCAGCTTACCCACAGAAGGTCCGGGGCTCTCCGCCCGCATCAGGTGCATGTTGTAGCTGCCTGCCAACGGCAGCACTGACATAATCAGTACCAGTACACCCATACCACCGATCCAATGCGTGAAGCTTCGCCAGAAGATGTTGCAGTGGGAAAGCGCCTCCACATCATGAAGGATGCTGGAACCGGTTGTAGTCAAGCCCGATATAGTTTCAAACAGCGCATCTGTGTAGGACGGTATCTCCCCGGACAACCGGAAGGGCAGAGCGCCGGTAAGGCTCAGGACGATCCAGCTCACCGATACCGCCACAAATCCTTCCCTGGCAAAAAATATCGTACTGGCCGGCTTTTTCCACTTCCCGATAAATCCAACCAGAAAGCACCCGGCCGCCACTGCCAGATAAGTCCATCCCGCCTCTTCCCGATAGACCAACGCCACAATAGCAGGGAGCAGCAAAAACACTGCCTGAAATTCCAACACCCTGCAGACTATATATCGAATGATCGAACGATTCATAACTCCCTTTTATCCCCCTACTTCAAAATATCCTGTAAATCGTGGAATCCGGTGTTGGTAGTCACCACTACAACCGTATCTCCCACCTCAATAACATCCTGACCGCCGGGAGTGATGATCATACCCTTGCGGTTGATACAGCAGATCAGAAGGTTCTCCTTCAGCCTGAGGTCCTTTAAGGGAACGCCAACCACCGGGGACAGCTCGCTGACACAGAACTCCAAGGCTTCGACCTTGTTCTCGATGAGTCGGTACAGCGTCTCTACATTACTGCCGATGGAATTCTGCATGGCCCGGACATAGCGGACGATATATTCCGCCGTAATATACTTCGGATACATCACACTTCCCAGATCCAGCTTGTCAATGATCTCATCATAGGCGATCCGGTGTATCTTCGTGACTGTCTTCGCCTTGGAGACATGGCGGGCAAACAGGCTGAGCATAACGTTCTCCTCATCCAGATTGGTCCAGGCCACAAAAGCCTGCACCTGCTCCAGCCCTTCCTCCTGCAGAAGGTTGCGCTCTGTTCCGTCTCCATGGATGATCAACGCCTTTGGCAGCAGCTCACTGAGCTCATCACAGCGGCTCTTCTCCTTCTCAATGATGGTGATGTCCATACCCATGGCCTGAAGCATCTGTGTGAGATAAAAGCTGGTCTCTCCGCCTCCCACAATCATAACACTTCGGATACGGTTCGTTCCCATTCCGATCTTCTTAAAGAAGTCATTGGCATGCTTGGGGGAAGCCACCAGGGAGATCACATCCTTCTCCTGCAGACGGAACTTTCCATCCGGGATATAAACCTCATCCCCACGCTCCACCGCGCAGATCAGAACCTCGCAATGCAGGGTTCCCGAAATGTCCATCAGGGAACAGTTGCACAGAGGAGAGCCCGGCTCTACCTTACACTTTAAGATCTCCACACGCCCCTTGGCAAAGGTATCCACCCGGATAGCAGAAGGAAACTTTAACAATCTGGAGATCTCCAGGGCCGCTGCCTGCTCCGGGTTAATAACCATAGACAGCCCTAGCTCCTCCTTGATATAGTCGATTTCCTTATTGTAAATGGGATTCCGCACCCTGGCGATGGTATTGCAGTCACCGGCCTTCTTGGCGATCAGACAGCACAGCAGGTTCAACTCATCCGATGCGGTAACTGCGATGAGCAGATCTGCGTTTTCAATGCCTGCTTCATTCTGGACACTGAAGCTGCCGCCGTTTCCTACAACTCCCATAACGTCATATTGGGTCGCAACGGCCTCCACCTTGCCGGCGTCCCGGTCGATGACGGTAATATTGTGACCCTCTTTACTTAATTGTTCTGTCAGTGTGCTGCCTACGTTTCCGCAGCCCACAATGATTATCTGCATATCGTATCCTCCTTCGTTCAGCCGATCATTTTCTTCCTGTATATTCACACCCAACGCCTTTGACATAGATCCTGTCGATCAGTGTAAAATGCTTTCCCTTCCTGCGGTACAGAAGGATCTCTCCCCTTCCGGTCCCGCCACCGATCATCTGATCCCGATTCCACTCGCCCATGGGATTCTGGTACTCCACTTCCTGAAGCTCATCCTCATCACAGACGATCCGCACCTCCATCGCGGTAGTAAGGTTCATGGCCTTCATGTGCCAGAGCACCTTGCCGTCCCGCATGCCGCAGGCATACCGCATCCGGGCGAAGGTCCAGGGCTCGGAATAGTTGATCTCCCGGCTTCTGCCCTCATAGTAGACACACGCAAAGGGCTTGTTCAACAGATGGAAGCCCAGCACCACCGGGTTGCCTCCGCCGATGGTAAAGGCCGAATCAGCAAGAATCTTGCCCGTTTTTCGGCTCTTCATCTGATTTCCGTACAGCCAGAACCAGGGGCAGGTATAATCGCGGCCCCACTTCTTGTCCGCATACCCATGGCAGCTCTCCGGCGCCATCTCATAGATGTCTCCGTCCAACGTCACCGTACCCTCATAGTCGGTACGCATACCCTCCGTATGCCAGTACATATCAAAGGGATTGATCTCCCGCACCGGCTTGCTGGTGCTGTAGCCCACATTGAAAGCCACCTTCTTGTCCATACGCAGGGACCACATCAGCTTGTGCTCACCCGAAAGTCTGCCCCAGATATTATTCTCCGACAGAAAACAATCTCCGGCGGTGACCTTCAAGAATGTACCAGCCACGTCCATCTCCTCAATGCCATAATAATGCTTCAGGGTGAAGCCATCCTTTCCCCAGACGCCGGCCTTCACCATCAGATATGCCGGACGCTGATACTGCTTCTTCCCCATAATCGGCTTTTTTCCACCAAGCTCCGGGTTCATGACACAGTATTCCACAAAAAATACCTTCTTTTCCCCGGACGCCCGGTTGATTCCCGTAAAGGAATGGCACCAGCGGTCGTACCCGCAGCTTCCCAGCTTACCGCTGAGCATTGGCAGATTCCTTTTTATATCGTGTTTATTCATCCCATCCCGTCCTTTGTCGGTCATATTTCTCCTGTCTCTCTCAAAGTACATAAAACTAGTACTAGTATAATACCTTTCCGCAAAAAAGGAAAGGTATTTATTATCAGGATATTTATAATACGCCACGCTCACAATTATAATTCATCATGTCAGTCTGAGACAACGAAAAAAGCGCGCTGCCGCAAGCCGCCTCTTCTTCGCATTGCGATATGTGTACTTCTTTTCCAAATTGCAGTTCAAACAAATGCTGTAGCAGGGGATTTTTGCGAATTCCATTTCCGCTTCCGGTAATATAGGGAATATCACATGGAACATTTGCTTCTAAATAATACTCATACAATTCTTTGCAGATTCCCTGAAGGATTCCCAGCGTCAAGGACTCAGCATCAAAATTATCGACGGATATATTTTCTATTTTTCCTCGGAGGTCCGGCTGTATCCTGCTACCATTGAAGCGAACATCTGCCTGTATCCCATGCATACCATATCGGGACAATGCATTAGCTGCAGCCTTGTTCATAAATGTATACAGATCTTTTTCCGGCTGCATGTCGCTCATTCGAAAGACGCTCTCATAAAAACGCTTCAATAACGCATAGGCATAGCCACCACACAGCGAAGATCCAACATATAAATACTTTCCTTTCCTATATGGTCGGCATTCCAACTGGTCAAAGGAGCGGATCTGATCTGCCAAAACAGAAATTTGACTACCTGTCCCTACATTTACCAACACGCTTCCATCTCTTGGCACAGCGCCCAAAAAACTGGCCTGATTATCACCAAACGCTGCGCTGATCGAAATATTTTCCTTCCAGAACCCGATGGGCTTCTCCTCCTTCTGAACCTGGGGAAAATAGGTTGATTCCATCCCTGCTTTTTGAATAAGCACCTCATCGAAGGTGTTATCCTCCAGATTAAATAGTCCTAAACTTGCTGCCATCGAGCTATGCAGGACTGGTTTTTGAATATCCGCCAAACGCATAGCAATATAATCAGCAATCGTGCACATTGTTACTGCACCATCAGGGATTCTATGATTTTTCGTATTCCAGTAGTGCGTGACAGCGCCAAAACCAGAGGCTAATCGTCTTCCTGTACGATCAGAGATGCTTTGCGCATATGTTATGCCATTGTGTTCTGTTTGATTTCCTCTTCCGTCCTGCCATGTAATCAGTGGTGAAACCGGTTCACCAAAGCTGTTTAAATACAGGATTCCGTGCATTTGTCCTGTCACGCCAATCGCTGCGATATCCAAATACTCACCGATCAGTTTATTCAAAATTCCGAAACAGCACTGTTCTATCCTATCAGGGTCCTGCAATTTCTGCCAGGAATACGATGCGGTCAAAGACGCATCGTTAGAAACCGTATATTTTTCAAGCTGCATTCCAGTCTGCCCGTCGACTAATACACCACAGATGGTTGTTGTTCCAATATCTAAACCTATTGCCTTCATTTGCATCCTCCACCTTGTTTTTTCTTATTTTTCGATTATAATTATTATTATATAAGAGGAAAGGAAAATCCATATGAATATCGCAGAAATTAATCCATACATTCGTTTAGCAATTCATTCAGAGCTGCCTGCTCCGTTTTATATTAAACGCCGGATTATTTTTGACTATGAGCTGATCTACATCCAGGGCGGTGAAATGACCCTTACTTATGACGACAGGGACTATCCCTGTAAAGAGGGTGACATATTGCTGCTTTGTCCCGGTGTGCCCCATAGTTTTAATGTTTCTACAACAACATTAATTCAACCGCATATTCATTTTGATATGAGGTATGACCTGCAAAGTGAGCAAGTATATATTTGCTACAAAGACTACAGTGAACTGAATGCTACAGAAAGGGCTTTGATTCGGGAAAACATTTTTCCTGACCACCGCACTTCACCTTTTCTGAAACTATCAGAAAAGAAAAAGTTTCTAAAAACAATGTTTGAAATCATTGACAGCAGTGATTCCTCGAATCCTGTTTCTGTCAGCAACCGTGCCCGGATGATGTTTCTGATCGATTCCATTCTTTCGGAAAATGCGTCTATGCTTTCCCAAAAGAAACCGAGAAGTTCCAGTATCTCCACTCATATTCGGGCATTCATTCGAGCCAACTACCGCCAGAACATTACTCTGGAAGTATTAGAACAGCACTTTGGTTACAGTAAATTCTACATTGAAAAAACCTTTAAAAACACCTACGGAATATCGGTAATCAACTACCGCAACCGAAAACGAATGGATGCTGCCCTTTATCTTTTAGAAAAGCATTCCGTTTCAGAAACAGCCTCATTATTGGGTTATTCCTCTATATATGCCTTCAGCAATGCATTTCGTTCCTTTTACGGTATTTCACCAACCACATATCTAAAAAGGAAAGACGATACGTCTGATTCCTGATAGATTCTGCGGAATACAGGACGCCGCACAAACAATATGTGCGGCGTCCTTTTTGCATCACTTTTTCATTACAATATCCGTAAACTCTGCACTTCCCGCATAACAGAACAATCCCAGAGAAAGTCCACTTTGCGTCATTCTTGCAGTTAGCGCACATTCACCATTTACATAGATCACAGCAATTTCGCCATCCGCAACTACTGTAACATCGTAGGTTTTATTCGCCTCAACATTCAGAGGCCTTTCCAATTCCGTCTCATAGGGAAAATAATAACCGGCAACCCCGGACAGAATACCGCTGGTCTGCTTCAGGCGGCAGTACTGTCTGTCAAATGTAAAGTAGTATCCCTTGCCAGAAAAGCTGTCATCAATCTGCAGTGCTATTCCAGCCTGCTTTGCATCCGTCCTGAGCTTGAACGTCAGAACAAACCGCTCAGGCAACGTCTGCATTTTCAAGGCCGCATACCCATTTGGGGTTGTTGTCCTGGCATAATCTCCGCCAGTTTCCCATGTGCCGGTGGCAGGCTGCAGTTGATTGGATACACTGGTACCAAAGGATTTTGCCACAGCATCTACAGGTTCTACAGAAAGATCGCCATTACTGCGCTGAACGACCTTATGAACCACCATATTGCCGGCATATTTGACGGTTGCGAAATCGGGGTCGATCAATGTGCCATCATCATTCAATGCCATCGTATAATCTGATCGGTCGCCTGCCCAGCCAACAACATACCGATCCGTACCGTCAGTCACTGTCTTTGCAGCATAAAACAGCAGGCTGTCAAAGGTGTCGTTATCCGGGATCTGCCAAGGTCCTTCCGGATTCCTGGACTTGACATAGTATGTACGCTTGCCGTAAGAGCAGTCGGAATACACAAGGTAATACCAATCACCCATCTTAAAGGCATCGGGACACTCGCAGGAACCGGAATAATATCCGGAATCAAAGAATGTGCCGCCAGATACCCATGTATACAGGTCATCCGAGGTCAGATATGCCACCGCGCCGTCACGGGCAACCGTATCGCTGTCGTTGGCATTGGTAGTAACCAGCATACGGTACTTGCCTATGCTGTCATCAAAATAGACATACGGATCCCGCCATGCATAGGCCGTATAGAAATTGCCGTCAGAGCGCACATTCTTAAATGTGTCTCTCAGTGCGGTAATATCTTCCCCTTCATAATGATGGATCACCTCTTCTCCATTTTCCGTCTTGGACGCAAATATGTGCCAAATACCGTCCACGTTCAAGACTGTGCCTGTGCCACCAAAGTCGCGAAGCACAGTAACATCACTGTAGGTAACGAAATCCTTTGTGGTTACAAAGCACCATCTGAAGTTTTTAGAATGTAAGAAAAACAGATAGTACTGGCCATCATAGTAATATGGTGTTACATCGCCTGTACCGGCTGCTTCCGGGCGGAAAAAGATTCCGCCCGTGTTCTTAAATGAAGTTCCCTCCACAGAATCGTCTCCCGAGGAAGCTCCTCCGCCATTGCCCTCCGGGTCAACACCTGAGTTGCCATTCGGTTCATTGGCATTGGTCCCCGGCTCATCAGGGTTTTTTTGTTTTTGCAACGCACAGCCGCACAACGATACTGCCAGCATACACACCGTTAAAACAAACACTATAAATCTTTTCATCACGTTTCCTCCCTTGCGTCCTGCTTTTTACCGAATTTTTTCTTCGTTACCGTTATAATTATCACAATGGCAGCGACAGCCAAAACAGCTATGGCTCCACCGACAATCACAAACCAGCCCGCAAAGTTTTTCTTTTCCGTATCAGGTTCTGGATTTTGGTTCGGTTTTTCCGTAGAAGGCAACTTATCCAAATCGATATCCAGGCTGACATCCTCCTCTCCGTCATAGGGAATCACCTCAGGGTTCGGATCATCCAGAACTGCCAGATAAATGGCCTTCGCATTGGCTTCTGTCAGCGCATGATCATAGATTTGAATTTCATCCACCATTCCGTAGAACAGACAGGCCGGAGAATTGCCGCCTTTATATGGATTCTTGCCGCCAATAGTAAATCGATCAATGCCCAGCATACTCATCAAGCTGTCTTCCCAATCGCCGCCCTGATCTACTTCCACCGCTTCGCCATTCACATAAGCAGTAACAACACTCTTGTTGCCCTTTGCTTCCACAGCAAACACCAAATGCACCCATTGTCCGGGATTATACGGAGTGATCACATTGGCATATCCCACATTGGTGCCATCCCACTGCATCGTAAACGCCTTATCCTGAAATGCTGTACTTGCAGGTGAATAGAACAAAAAGCGTTCACCCTTGGTATTATAGAAGCTGAATAATTCGCTGTCCTCACCCAAAGCGTTATAATCGCTGGCATTATACCAAATGGACAGTGTAAAGGTGTCCGGATTCTTTCCAAAGACTTCATAGGGAATACTCAGCCAATATTTCTCACCGGTCATCTTCGTGGAAAGCTGCAATGCCTTTCCCCGAATACCATCCACATAGGTGGCCTCCGCCACTCCCCCACCGTCATAGAGCAGCGCATGATTTACACCTACCGAATCCCGGGTCGTTTCGTTGTTGAAGTCGTACGAGGCCACAAGACCGTCCGGCGTCTCCGGTTCAACATAGTGTGCAGAACGGCCGATGCCATAGCTCCCGCTATCCAGGCGTCCGTACACAGGCACCGGATCATAGATGGTATTCATATAAATTGCCTGTGCATCCTCCGCACTGAGCTTTCCGGCATATAGCTGGATTTCATCCACCAGGCCATAGAACAAACATGCCGGATCTTCTCCTCCCTTGTATGGGTTCTTGCCGCCGATGGTAAAGGTATCGATCCCCAACTGTGTCATCAGGCTGTATGCCCAATCGCCGCCCTGATCTACCTCTACCTCTACGCCGTTGACATAGGCGGTGATGCTGCTGCGGTTGCCATCGGAAGAAACGGTAAACACCAAGTGGATCCATTCATTTCTCTTATAAGGCGTGACCACATTGGCATAACCTGCATTGGCTCCATCCCATTGCATGGCAAAGCCCTTATCCTGGAAGTTCACACTTGCAGGCGAATAGAACAGGAATCTCTCATAATTACTGTTATAAAGGCTGATCAACTCACTGTCTTCTCCGGATGTATTATATCCGCTGGCATTGTACCAGATAGACAAGGAGAAATCATTTTTATTGCTTCCAAACACACTGTAAGGAATGCTCAGCCACATTCTTTCGTCTGTGCCCTTGGTGGAAAGTCGCAATGCATTGCCGCGAATCCCCTTTGCGTACTTGGCTGACGCCACGCTTGTATTGTTATACAGTGTTGCATTTCTGCCATTTACAGAATCGTTCAGCGTTCCGTCATTGAAATCGTAGCTGGCAAGAAGTCCCTCTGGCATTTTGGGCAGCTTCACTTCTCCCGGATCGACATCGTCAGGCGTCTCCAGCCCTTCCTGATACACGATTCTTGCCTCCGCAGGATTCAGCGCGCCGTCATAAATACGAATCTCATCCACCAGGCCGTAAAACAGACAGTTGGGGATCGCACCGCCCTTGTATGGGTTTTTCCCGCCGATGGTGAAGGTATCCACACCCATCAGGCTCATCAGGCTGTCCGTCCAGTCGCCGCCCTGATCCACCTCAACGGCACTGCCGTTAACATAGGCCGATATCCTGCTCTGGGTGTCCACTTTGTCCACGGCAAATACCAGATGAACCCATTCATTTTCCCTGTAGCCGCCGATTACGTTGGCATAGCCGTAGGCACCGTCCCACTTCATCGTGAAGGCGTTGGCTCCACCATCCATCATTGTGCCGTAGAACAGGAATTTTTCCGCATTGCGGTTATATAGACTGAACAGCTCACTGTTTTCACCGGCGGTATTGTGTCCGGTGGAATTGTACCACAAAGAAATGGTGAAGGAATCGGTGCTGCTGCCAAAGGCGCTGTAAGGCACGCTCAGCCAATACTTTTCATCCGTACCCTGCGTGGAAAGCTGCAATGCCTTACCGGAAATGCCGTCCACATAGCGGGGTACCGCTGCTGCATCGTTGTTATAGAACGCCGCATGATTATTACCGATGGAATCATTGAGGGTTCCGTTGTTAAAGTTATATTCTGCTATCGGGTCACGAACAACCAGCGGGCCACCCTCCCGCTCCGCTTCACAGGGACTGACCGCAAATGGGTTTTCCATAGCTTCCATAACCGCTTCCCTGATCGCCGGAAGATCACTGGAAATATAAGAATAACCTTCCGGCACCCCGTCCACAGCGGTAACATTGCCGCCGATAATGTATGCAAACCATGTAAGCGCGGCCGTATATCTACCGTGGTCATAGCTCAGATGGACATCGTCACGGCACAAGATATCTCCCAGATAGGAGCTACGCAGATTCTGAATGGCAGTTCCAGTGGGAATCACTCCATCGATCCGCTCATTTGATACGATAAGCTGCTGGACAGTCTGCACAATGGCGTTGTACATTGTCATTTGATCCCTGTTATAGTTCTCAAACCGAATGGCTGTGGAATTTTGCGGATATGCCCAGGTCATATCCCAAAGGATTTTTGCCTGATCATTGGTTTTATTGGTATCCACAAAATTCAAAATGTTATCTAAATTATCATATGTAGATACATCACCGCTCATAGATGAGTTTTGCTGTAAGACAATATAATCCCATGCTTCATCCTGCAGAGCGCCTAAAAAGGTTGCCTGAGAATTCAAAACACCGTCTGCCGTATATTTGTGATAACCGTATTGGGTCTCTCCATTCTGAATATTTGACCAATGGTCTTCCAGGGAAGAGCCGCCGATCTCAGCGTTGCCCACGATCAGGTTTTTGACACCTGCATCATTACAAACACTCCACAGATATGTGGTGGAATCCACACTGTAGCTGTTGCCGATGGCCAAAATACGCACAGGCACAGCCGGCAGCTTCGTATGGAAGGAATCGCTGCAATGTACGCAGATATAGGAAGCTTCACCCTCCTCATAGATGGTAGGCTCCTTAGTAATCGTTTCCTCATAGCTGTGGCAGCAAGCCGTGTCCTCGGCATAAATTGCTGCGGCCTCCTGCTCCGTCAGCGCACCGGCATACAGCTTGATCTCATCCACAGCGCCGTAAAACAGGCAGTTGGGTGTAGCGCCGCCTTTATATGGATTCTTGCCGCCAATGGTGAAGGTATCGATGCCCATTTGGCTCATCAGGCTGCCTGCCCACGCGCCGCCCTGATCTACTTCCACAGCCTTCCCATTGACATAGGATGTGATCTTGCTCTGTCCGTCCACATTGTCCACGGCAAATACCAGATGAACCCATTCATTTTCCTTGTAGCCGCCGATTACATTGGCATAGCCGTAGGTGCCGTCCCACTTCATCGTAAAGGCGTTCTTGCTGCCGTCCATCTGTGCGCCGTAGAACAGGAATTTTTCCGCACTACGGTTATACAGGCTGAATAGCTCGCTGTTTTCACCGGCGGTATTATGCCCGGTGGAATTGTACCACAGAGAAATGGTGAAGGAATCAGTGCTTCTGCCAAAGGCACTGTACGGCACGCTCAGCCAATACTTTTCATCCGTACCCTGAGCAGAAAGCTGCAAAGCCTTTCCAGAAATACCATCCACATAGCCTGCGGCGGTGGCAGTTGCATTGTTATAAAAAGTAGCATGTTTACCGCCTACCGTGTCGTTTGTTGTCTGATCGTCAAAATTGTACTCCGCCAGCAAATCGCCTCGCTCTACCTTGGGGTTTATAATATCATTATATAGTTCCGCTGCCTCCTCGGCAGTCAATACGCCTGCGTACAACTGCACCTCATCCACAGCGCCGTAAAACAGGCAGTTGGGTGTAGCGCCGCCTTTATATGGATTCTTGCCGCCAATGGTGAAGGTATCGATGCCCATTTGGCTCATCAGGCTGCCTGCCCACGCGCCGCCCTGATCTACTTCCACAGCCTTCCCATTGACATAGGATGTGATCTTGCTCTGTCCGTCCACATTGTCCACGGCAAATACCAGATGAACCCATTCATTTTCCTTGTAGCCGCCGATTACATTGGCATAGCCGTAGGTGCCGTCCCACTTCATCGTAAAGGCGTTCTTGCTGCCGTCCATCTGTGCGCCGTAGAACAGGAATTTTTCCGCACTACGGTTATACAGGCTGAATAGCTCGCTGTTTTCACCGGCGGTATTATGCCCGGTGGAATTGTACCACAGAGAAATGGTGAAGGAATCGGTATTGCTGCCAAAGGCACTGTACGGCACGCTCAGCCAGTACTTTTCCCCCGTTCCCCGCGTGGAAAGTTTCAATGCCTTTCCGGAAACACCATCCACATAACCTGCGGCGGTGGCAGTTGCATTGTTATAGAAAGTAGCATGTTTACCGCCTACCGTGTCGTTTGTTGTCTGATCGTCAAAATTATACTCTGCCAAAAGTTTGGAAGAAAGATTGCTTGTGTCCGCTGCAAAAACGGCCGCGGGCATCACAGAAAGAAGCATTGCAAAAACCATAATCCATGAAATTAACCGTTTCATAATTACCCTCCTTAAATTTCAAAATTTAGTTTTGTTATTCTTTACAACAAAATACCTTTAAATCGGATACCTCCAGGCTGCCTGCATAGGCAAACAGCCCCAGACTTCCGTCTTTTGCGTTGACGGCGCGCAACGACAAAGCCTGTCCGTTGATGTATACGCTGATCAGTTCCCCGCTTTGTAAGATCAAAAGCCTGTATGCACCCTGTTCATCCGGTCGAACAAAGCACTCCTGCTCCACACAAAATGGCAAACAGTATCCTACATAGGGCCTGTCACGCAAGCCGGATATGACATTCACTCTTCCGTGCTTTGGTTCTATATGCAAGAATATGCCCTTGCCGTAAAAGGCTTCGTCTGCGCCAATGGCTATGCCGCCTTCGTGACCGTTGAGCTTTACTGTCATCTCTGCCAGATAACAAGACGGCAGCTTATGGGTCAAGGCACAGGAAAACTTCTCTGGACTGATAACCGCAGCGCCCTGTTCCCGGACTGTCCACTTTTCCCCCTGCAGGGATTGAAACACAAATGGGACTTCCTGGACGAACGGTTCCCTGAAAGACGGGATCATCATCACCATCAGATCTCCGTTCTCCTTCTGTCCAAGGCGATGCATCACCATATCTCCCGCATAGCCGAAAGGCGCCAGGTCCTCGTATTGCCTGAGCGGCGGCTGATCCACATCTCGCACGCCCAATTTCATAGCAAGATCCTCACCGGTTCGCTCCGGATTCCAAGCAACAAGGTAGCGGTTTTCTCCATCCGAAGCCGTTCTACCCGCATAAAACAGGAAGCTGTCAAGGGTATCGTCCTCTGGCATTTGCCAGGGTCCGTACATTCCTTTGCTTTTTACATAATGGGTTCTTTTGTTCACATTGGCGTTGCTGTAGATCAGGTAATACCATTCTCCCATCTGGAACATGTCCGGACATTCATAGGTTCCATCATAGGCTAAGGGACTGTATAACGGCGGGCAATACTCCCAGTGATACAAATCCTTCGACTTACACAGGCCTACACATCCATGACGACAGACACTGTTATCTGTCTTTTCGTTGGTAGCCACCAACATCCAGTAGCATTGTTCCTGCTCGACCCAGAATATTTTGGGGTCCCGCCACGCCCAGGAAACATAGAATTTGTCATCCGAGGGCAGACGCAAGCCGGTATCGTCAAAGCTGTATGGCGTATCTCCAATGTAATGTCCAATGACATTGGGTTCCACTTCCTTAAACAGATGATATTTGCCGTCCAGTGGATAGATTTCTCCCGTACCGCCAAAAATTCCAATCCGTCGGTCTTCACTGAAGGAAATAAAATCCGTGGTTTCCCGAACGCTCCACTCATTATACGCCCCATCGTCATAGACGCCGAAGCGCAGATAGTAGATATAAAATCTGTCGTTGAAGTAGCAAGGCATTACATCTCCCACCTTACTGTCAGGTGCTTTGTAAAAGGGCCAGGTAGTCATTGAATAATCACCTCCTACTTTCGTTATATAATCTCCAGATAATCTCTGGAAGGAAGCTCAGGGAAGGGCTTGGCTGGCAATGTCTGATACCAGTACGCAACAGACGCAAGATCATCCTGCAAAGGCAGATACCGACGGCCGGAACGCCATCCCAGTGCCTGAATGGTCACTCTCAGATTCTTTTTAAACCGAATGGGGTCCATAATATGCCATCTGTACATTCCGAATCGGGTCTGACTGGAATACAGGCCATCCGGCTTGATCACCTGATGCAGGCCGCTGTATGGCGAGCAGAAGGTCTCATACCTGTCGTGGGTCAGAGAATCTTCAAAATTATAGGAGCCGCAGAAATAATCCTCTGTACCTGTTCCGCAGATGGTGGGGTATTCTCCATCGTCATCCATGTAGAATTTGATCTCACCTTCGCCCCACCAACCACCGTTGTTAGAGCCCCATGCCATATAGGTACCAACATAGGTCCCCTGTCCCTCAATGCCGTCTACGATAGTATAGACTTCCTTGTATGGCAGCGGATTGACACGTCGGAACTGGGCATGAAAATATGCACAGCTTTCCGGGATCTCCATCAGGGAATAATCGATCTGATGGTAATAGACCACCTGCTCTGCACCGATATTTTCCAAGGTGATCCTGCAATTTTTCCGAAAGGGCATCTGCCAATAGCAATTAAAGGCATTGCCGGGATTGACACATACCGCCATGGAATTTAACCGGGCATATCGCTCCCAGGATGAGGCAAAAAAGTCGCCCACCGGACATTCCACTGAGGGGTGCTCCTGCCCCTCCCAGTAAAAACGAATAATTACATCTCTCCATTTTCCTGTGGGGGCCATCCAGATGTGATGGATTATCCCTGGACCGGAAATATTGGCAATCTCCACCGTTGCACCGGCATCCAGTCGAAGGAAGGGATTTACTTTCCAGCCCTTTCCCAGGTCTTTTGCGCTGTCGCCGGCAGTTCCGTTTTCAATTTCACACATACCGCCTTTGCCCGGTTCCCCTGTAATATTCTCTGGGCTGATGGATCGGCTGACCGCATCTGATAACATTGTCAGATCGCTCATACCATTTAACATACCTTGAAACATGATACGATTCACTCCTTTTCCTATTTTCTTAGATTTCCGAGTTGTATATTTATTTCTACCCCTTCATACCACTGATCTTTATGCCGTCTACCAGTTGCCGCTGGAAAATAATAAAGATGAAGACGATGGGAATCATACTGATAGCTGAGCCTGCCAAAGTAGCATTCCAGTCCGTTTCGTTGTAGGACGAGAAAATAGACAACCCCTGAGAAATCACGAACACATTCTCCTTCGAGTTGATAATCGTCGGCCACAGATAATTATTCCAGCATCCGCTGAAGCCCAGCACTGCCTGTGTCAACAAGATCGGTTTAGACAAAGGCAATACGATTCTTGTGTAGATCCCCCAGTAGCCTAATCCATCAATCCTGGCTGCCTCTTCCAAATCTCCCGGGATTCCCACAAAAAACTGCCGTAACATAAATACGCCGTAAGCACCGGACATACCGGGCAGTATCAACGCCCAAAGAGAATTGTTAAGCCCCATCTCCCGAATCATCAGATACAACGGCATCATAATAATGGAAAAAGGAATCATCATCGTTCCAAGGTACAGCGCAAAGATCTTATCTCTGCCCGGGAAGGACAGTCTGGCAAACGCATATGCCGCCATGGAGTTAAACAGCAGGGATATTCCCGTAGCTGCCACCGCATAAACAAAGGAATTGAAGAAATATTTTTCAAAGTTATATTCCGTAAATAACGAAACAACGCGGTCAACGGTAACGCCGCTGGGAATGATCGAGATTGTCCCCATCTGCGGCGTGGTATTGACGGCGCCGCAAAACACCCACAAAAGCGGATAAATTGTGATAGCCGCCAGTATAAGTGCAAGTATATACAAAAAAATATTTGCAATCGTTCTTTTTTTCATATATATCACTCCCAACTATTTTCAGACATTTTTGTGGTGATTCCCAGCTGAAGCATCGTAATTGCAAAAATGATTACGAACAGCACTACCGTCATCGCACAGGCATAGCCCATATTGTAATGCTTGAACGCCTCCTCATAGATTCGCTGCACCACAAGCATCGTGGAGTAATTCGGTCCGCCGCCAGTCAACATTTTGATCAAATCATACGTTTGAAACGAATTAATAAAACTCATTGT
>CAKSAI010000021.1 GCA_934434905.1 uncultured Lachnospiraceae bacterium
TCATTGGAGGAATCGTAGGAGCGGGGCTTGTGACGCCGGAATCCGTTCTTGTTGCCGACCGGAATGAGGCGGGACTGGAGCATTTGAAGGAAACGTATGGTGTGCGGACTGTCACAGACAATCGTACAGCAGCCGCAGCGGCAGATATTCTTTTTCTGGCTGTGAAGCCCTTTGTCTATCCGGCGGTTATCCATGAGATCCGCGATCTGGTAAGGCCGGAAACGGTCATTGTATCTATCGCGGCCGGACAGACGATCGCCAAAGTGGAAGAACTATTCGAAAAGCCGATCCGGCTCATGCGCGTGATGCCGAATACACCGGCTCTGGTGGGCGAGGCTATGTCCGCCTTAAGTCCCAATGCGAATATGGAACCGGAAGAGACGCATGAGATCGAGACGATTTTCAACAGTCTTGGAAAGGCGGAGATTGTACCGGAATCCCTGATGGACGCTGTGGTTGGTGTGTCCGGCTCTTCTCCCGCATATGTATACATGTTCATCGAGGCTATGGCGGACGCGGCGGTGGCCGATGGTATGCCAAGGGCGCAGGCATATAAATTCGCAGCACAGGCAGTGCTGGGATCTGCGAAGATGGTTCTGGAGACGGGCATGCATCCGGGAGCGTTGAAGGATATGGTATGCTCTCCCGGTGGGACAACCATTGAGGCAGTGGCTGTGTTGGAGCAGGAGGGCTTCCGTAACGCTGTCATAAAGGCACAGCGTGCCTGCACAGAGAAGTCCAGGGACATGGCGAAGTAGACAGATAACAGAAAAGGTAGCCACAGAAAGGGAATGTTCAGCATCCGGGTGCAGGCATTTCCTTTCTCAGTTCGCAGAATTTTCACTTTTTCGTCACAGTTATTTAACCGAAGCAAATTATACTGTAAGCATTAGGGATCGGAGACCCGATCACAAAAGAAGATCGATAGTAAACAGAAAGGAACGAAACATATGTCTACAATTCTGGAAAAAGCGTGCAAAGGGAATTCCGATGCAATAAAGAGTCTGTATCAAGCGAATAAAAAGGAGATCATGCTCCTGTGTGATTCGCTGCTCTGCGATGATGCCGCTGTCGGAAAGGCGGTAACCTTCGTGTTTAAGAGCGCCTGGGAGACATTGACTGCCGGAGAACTGAAGTCAGAGGAGGAGCTTCGGCGATTCCTCAGAAGGAAAGCGGTGAATTACTGCAGAGTATGGGTAAACAAGCAGGATTCCAAGGCATTCCGTTCTCCTGCAAACAAGAATTTTGCAAATGTCGAGTATCACGCAGAGAAAATGTGCATCGAAGGCGAAAATGTTGATGTTGTGCTGAAAAATCTGCCTGTTTTTCATCGGTTTGTGTATGTGCTGCATGCATTCGCCTGGTTCGATGAGGCGCAGATGGCGAAGCTGATGAATGTCAGTGAGGACCTGATCGGTATGGCACTGGAAGCGGAGAACGTGAACATCAGCCGAATCATGTCCGCCGTCGGCAGTGGGGAGAACAGTTACGGAGTATCCAGGCTGAAGGAAGACCTGCTTGCAAAAAAGGAGAGCGTAGAGATACCGGAAGCAGTTGCTAAGAGAGTGGATGCAGATATTGAGACGGTATGCCGACCATTTGTGGAAAAGGCACGAAAGAAAACCATTCGCGTTGCGGTGATCGCAGTAGCAGCATGTCTGATCGTGGCCGTTGCAGGCGTTGCTATCGGTCTCGGAGTCAGCAATGCTCACAAAAAATCCGATGCTGATACAACAAATTACACAGATGGTTCAAGCGGAGGCAGCACGGCGGATAACGACACCACGGCGGATAATGACACCACAGCAGACATCGACAATTCATCGGATGATATTGTAGCTTCCTACTATGCAGATATTGCAATAAAGGATTATGGCACCATCACGGTAGCTCTTAACGCAGAGGCTGCACCGAAGACAGTGGAGAACTTTGTCTCTCTGGCAAAGAGCGGCTTTTATGACGGATTGACCTTCCACCGTATTATGGAAGGATTTATGATGCAGGGTGGCGATCCCAAGGGCGATGGTACCGGAGGCAGCGACACCAATATTACCGGAGAATTTAAGGAGAACGGCGTCGAGAACAACCTGTCCCACACGCGTGGTGCCATCTCTATGGCAAGGTCAAACGATTATAACAGCGCCAGCTCCCAGTTCTTCATCGTACAGAAGGACAGTACGTTTCTGGATGGACAGTATGCGGCATTCGGTTATGTGACAGAGGGAATGGATGTTGTGGATGCGGTCTGTGAGGCTGCCAAGCCTACGGATGACAACGGAACGATCCCTGCCGATGAGCAACCGGTGATTACTTCTATTACAATTCGCGAGGCGGATGCGGCAGAGTAAGGTAGTTAGGTGTGAAAAATATAGGACGCCGCCCTGGATGGAATATTTCTCACGTGGAACCGAACGACGGTCCACTTAGAGAAACATCCATCCAGGGCGGCTGTCTATTTTACACCTAAAATTAACCGTCGTCCCGTGTGCATGAGAAATAAAACAGCCGCCTCAGAAGAGATAATTCTCTAAGTGAATTGTCGTTCAATTCACGTGAGAAATATCTCTTCTGGAGCGGCGTCCTATTATATCATTCCTGCCGGGGCGACTATATCAAAATCACATTAGAAATCTGTCAGATCAGCAGCGCGCCTCTCAAGGAAAGCCGTCATGCCTTCCTGCTTGTCGTGGGTGGAGCAGGTGATTCCGAACAGGTTCGCTTCCATCTCAACGGCATTCTTGATATCCATGTCATAGCCATTGTTGATAGCGGCCTTCGCTATGGATACAGCGAAGCTTCCCTTGGAAATGATCTTGGTTGCCATAGCCTTGGCGGTAGTCATCAGCTCTTCCTTAGCCACAACCTTGTTCACCAGACCAATCCGATAAGCCTCTTCCGCATTGATGCTGTCGCAGGTGAAGATCAATTCCTTGGCACGACCCATGCCGACCAAGCGGGCCAGTCTCTGGGTTCCTCCGAATCCGGGAATGATGCCAAGTCCGGTTTCCGGCTGACCGAAGGATGCGTTGTCAGCGGCGATACGGATGTCGCATGCCATGGCAATCTCGCAGCCACCGCCCAGGGCGAAGCCGTTGACGGCCGCGATGGTAACCTGACGCATATTCATCAGTTTGAAGAAGGGCTGGGAAGCCTTCATGCCGAAGGCACGTGCTTCAGCGGCGGTGAAGTTCACCATCTCGGAGATGTCGGCACCTGCTACAAAGGACTTGTAGGGATTGTCCTTCTTGTCCGGGCCGCCGGTCAGGATCACGACCTTCACATCGTCCCGTGCTTCAATCTCGGTCAAAACGGTGTTCAGTTCATCTAAGGTCTCGCTGTTCAGCGCGTTCAGTGCACCGGGTCTTGTAATGGTAAGGACAGCGATCTCGTTTTCAACTTCCAGACGTAAATTGTTCATGAGTATCCTCCTGATTATGTATGGATTTATAATACTGTAACCATCATATAACTTTGTTAAAAAATTGTCAATAGAAAAATGAATCTCGGTATTGCGTCATAGTAACAAAACTTAATCTCGGTACTGCGTCGGTGTCACACCGAACTTCCGCCGGAACAGTCGGTTGAAATAGGACAGGTTCTCAAAGCCGCACTCTGCCGCCACAGCGGACACCGCATCCTGGGAGGCTGTCAACATCCGTGCTGCCATAGTCAGTCGGTAATCATTGAGATAACAGGTAAAGGACGTGTCCATGTGCTGTTTGAAGAACTTCATGAAGTGGGAGCAGGAAAAACCGCAGAGGTCTGCCATATCCCGGATGGAAAGCTTCTCCTGGTAATGAGTTTCCACGTGCTTGACGATCAGCTTCATACTGTCCAGGGAGCGGGAACTGCGGCGTGTGGGTGTTGTACTCGGAAAATGCTGGAACAACAGATAAAACAATTCAAATAGCTGCCCCTTGACGCCTAGAGCGCGTGCAGCTTCCTTGCAGCCACTTAAATCATCCAGTCTGTTAAGACACCGATTTATCTCTGGATAAATGGACAATTCCGGGGGAAGATAAACAGGCAGGGTAATCCGGCTGTGCAGAAGCGGTGCAAAAAATTGCCGATTGCACAGATCCTCACCGGAACCGGTAAGAAGTCCCAACTGAAAAATGATATTTTCGTATTCCATGCAGGCACCCTCCGCCTGCTCAATGGAGTGAAGCTGTCCGGGGTACACGAATACGATGTCCCCGGCCTTCACGGCATAAGGAACCAGATCCACCAGCACCTGTCCGGCCCCCTTTTTAACATATATGATCTCCATATCATTGTGCCAATGGGTGGGAACAGCCGGAAAATCCAAAGGGATGCTGCAGGGGTAAATATTAAAAGGAAACTCCGGGTCTCCGTGAGCCTTGGTTTCCTGTGTATTCTCATATTCCAATATGTTCATGACTTTGCCTCGTGGTCGTATCTGCTTTTGATAGTATTGTACTATAAATTCCCATAATAATGCAAGATAAGTTTCCGGAAAAAGTGTATACTAGTAGCATATCATGAATTGGAGGATACCATAATGGAGATCAGAGCAAAACTGGAACGCATCTGCTGCAACAACATAGCGGCCTGTACCGATCATCAATTGTATGTGGGGCTTCTGACCCTTGTAAAAGACATGGCAAAGGAGAGGGAGGTCACACAGGGGAAGAAGAAGGTTTATTACATTTCGGCGGAATTCCTGATCGGGAAGCTTCTGTCCAATAACCTGATCAACCTTGGAATATATGACGAGGTGAAGCAGGTGCTCGCCCAATACGGCAAGGATCTTGCCCGGATTGAGGAGCTGGAGCCGGAACCCTCTCTGGGAAACGGCGGGCTGGGAAGGTTGGCCGCCTGCTTTTTGGATTCGATGGCGACCCTGGGACTTTCCGGGGACGGCATTGGCCTCAACTATCATTTCGGCTTATTTTTACAGACCTTCGAGAACCATATGCAGCGGGAAAATAAGAATCCCTGGCTGGAGAAGGAGAACTGGCTGACCAGGACGGATGTGACGTATCCTGTCCGGTTTGGCGGCTTTACCGTGCAGTCGCGGATGTACGACCTGTATGTGACAGGCTATCAGAACAGGACCAACCGGCTGCACCTGTTCGATATTGAATCTGTGGATGAAGGAATTGTGGGGGACGGAATTCAGTTTGACAAGGAGGATATCCGCAAGAATCTGACTCTGTTCCTCTACCCGGATGACAGTGACGATGCAGGAAGGAAGCTGCGTGTCTATCAACAATACTTCATGGTCAGCAATGCGGCACAGTTGATCCTTGACGAGTGCGAAGCCAGGGGATGCAGCCTCACGGATCTCTTCGATTACGCGGCTATCCAGATCAACGATACCCATCCAAGCCTGGTGATCCCGGAGCTGGTGCGCCTGCTGATGGAACGGGGGCTTCCCATGCGTAAGGCGATTGAAGTTGTAACGAAAACCTGCGCTTACACGAACCACACCATTCTGGCGGAGGCACTGGAGAAGTGGCCCATGGACTATCTCTATCAGGTGGTACCACAGCTTATGCCTATTATCCGGGAACTGGATACTATGGTGAAGGAGCGGTACGATGATCCTTCTGTGGCCATTATCGATGAGAAGAAGCTGGTACACATGGCGCACATGGATATTCATTACGGCCACAGTGTCAACGGCGTGGCATACCTGCATACGGAGATACTGAAAAATAATGAGCTGAAGCAATTTTATGAGATATATCCGGAGAAATTCAACAACAAGACCAACGGCATCACCTTCCGCCGCTGGCTCATGCACTGCAACCATGACCTCAGCGGATATCTGGACAGCCTGATCGGAACCGACTGGCACAAGGATTCCACCCAGCTGGAACAACTATTGAATTATGCAAATGCAGAAAATGTACTGCAACGCCTTCTGGATATCAAGCAGGAGAACAAGCGTGCATTGGCGGCTTATCTGAAGGCTACCCAGGGGGTTACGGTGAATGCGGATTCTATTTTCGATATTCAGAGTAAGCGTCTGCACGAATATAAGCGCCAGCAGTTGAACGCCTTGTATATCATCCATAAATACCTGGAGATCAAGAGTGGCAAGCTGCCTGCGACGCCCATTACCGTTATCTTCGGAGCCAAGGCCGCGCCGGCCTACGTGATCGCCAAGGACATCATCCATCTGATTTTGTGTCTGGCGGATATCATTGACAATGACCCGGCGGTGAGTCCATACCTCAAGGTGGTTATGGTGGAGAATTACAATGTGACCAAGGCGGAGAAGCTGATTCCGGCCTGCGATATCTCCGAACAGATATCATTGGCCTCCAAGGAAGCCAGCGGAACCGGGAATATGAAGTTTATGTTGAATGGAGCGGTGACTCTGGGAACCATGGACGGTGCCAATGTGGAGATCGCAGAGCTGGTTGGCCCGGAGAATATCTATATCTTCGGCGCGTCCTCGGATGAGGTGATCCGGCATTATGAGAAGGCGGATTATGTTTCTATGGACTACTACAAGAAGGATCCGTTGATTCGGGAAGCAGTGGACTTTATCGTCAGTGAGCCCATGCAAAAGATCGGAAATAAAGAAAGCCTGGAGCGTCTCTACAAGGAGCTTCTGAATAAGGACTGGTTTATGACGCTTTTAGATTTCGAGTCTTATCTGGAAACGAAGGAGCGAGCCCTTGCAGATTATGAGGACCGCATGGCCTGGGCGAAGAAGATGCTGGTGAACACAGCGAAAGCAGGCTACTTCTCCTCCGACCGGACCATAGCGGAATATAACCGGGATATCTGGAAGCTTTAGAACTTCCGATTCAAGAACGCAATCAACCGCTCAAACCGCAGCCTGGGATGCTGCATCTCCTGAACCTTCAGACGATTCTTCTCACTGAAGCCGACCAGAATGTCATGGTTGGCTTCGGCCAGGTAATCGATGATACCGTCGATGTCCGTTTTCCTGTTCTTGGGACACTGGAGATGCAGGTGTCTCGTGGTGGTGATGTGCAGGGTATATGATATGTTAAAATGGTACCAGAAGAGCTTGTGCAGGGTGGAGTATTTGTAGATCCAGATAATCTCCCGGATCGGCACCACGGCAATCCCGGAGTCTGCGATCTCGATAAAATAATGCTCGGTGATGAACATGTCCTCTGTGGCCAACTGGGGCAGCGTGGCTAATTCCTCCTCGGCCTGGGCCAGAAGCTCGGAAGGCTTTCCAAAGCGGCCAAGCCGCCGACATGGCGGGGAGAGCACCGGGAAGGATAGGTACACGATGCTGGAGACGATAACCAGCAGAGCGTACAGTCCTGTGGCAAAGAAAAGAAACAGGGATAGGCGGCCCAGGATGGAGTGAAAGGCCGGCTCACTGAGAAGATACGAGGAAACCTTGCCTGTCAGACCCTCCGGTGTCCAGGACAGATCCTCTGCCAGAGCATCCGCCAACTGCTGATAGGCCCTGCCCTCCGAGAGGATCTGCCCGCGGATCCGAACCTCCTCAATGAAAGGAAGCCCCTCCTCGCAGGTGCGGGGAGTGAGCAGCACGAACATACACTGACCATCGGCTACCGTATAATAATAGTAGCCGGTGGTCATTCCAAACAGGGTGTTTGTGTAGCCGGTGAAATAAAGATCATTTAGTTCCGCCTCCACATAGACATCTCTATTTTTATAATTCTCACCTATGTTTCCATAATCTGTAAGGCTCTTCGGAAAGAGAAGATCCGGGAGCGGGAACAGGAACCACAGCGCCGCCAGTGCAAGCAGGTACAAAAGAGGTGCAATCAGCCTGCGCTTGTAAACGGAACGGATGCTTCTGGTAATGTAATGATCATAATTCTCTATCATATAAACTCCTCAAAAAGTCAAAACTCTTCAATTGCCGTACCGGTATTTTTCCAGGAAATGATATTTGCACACAGCAGATTCCAGGATTGAAATCCCTGATTATTCACACCGCGTCCGGTGTCGGGATCATAATACTCATGCATTTCACCGCATTCGGCTATGTCGGAGCCGAAGAGCCTGAGTGTCTTGTCAGCAAGCTCAGCGGCAAGCTCGTTATATCCGTATTTTAGCAGTCCGCGAAAGGTAATATAGTTGGCAATGCCCCAGATCGGTCCGAGCCAGCATGACGGATTCCCACTCTTTACGATCTGATACATTTTCTCGCATTTTGAAAGTGTACGGACGCCGTAGGGAGCATGGAAGGTTCTTTCGTTGAGATAGTTCTCCCTTACCATTCGCTCTGCTTGTTCTTTACTTGCGATTCCGGCCCACATAGCCATAAAGCCTGACCATACATCAATACGTTGAATAAGGGTATTCCAGTTGCGCGGACAACCGCTGTGTAACCAATTGGTGGGATCAACGGGCAGTAGATTGAGGTCAGCACTGTAATAAAATCCGTTTCGTTCGTCATAGCAATGCTCATTGACCGCGGCCTTAAGAGCATCCGCTTCGGCACGGTACTTAGCTGCATTTTCCTGCATATCAAGCATTGCAGATATTTCTGCCATTGCCAGCAACTCTTTGTACATCAGGCAGTTGAGATATATGGAAGCAGAGCTTCGTTTCGGACGATAGAAGGTGCAAGGGTCATTATCGACACCGATCGCGAGGTCATCAATAAAGAAATAAAGACCGCTTTCATGCTTGCAATTGGTGTCATAATATGATATATGCCCTTCAAATGCTTTGTACAGCGGACGCAGCCATTCATATTTATTCTGTGATTTAGCGATAAAAATGGCATGTTGTATGATCACAGGCTTGGCAGCATTGGTGATTTTCCCGCTTTCAGAAGCCGGTGGCATTGAGCTGGCGGTTTCCACTACGATAGGTAATCTGCCTGTAGCAGGATCAGCGTGCTCTGCAAGATTTTCAATACAGCCCTTCTGATAAGGGAAGAATTCTTCTAATGTTCCTTCGTTCTTTGCCACTTGTGTGATAGCGACATCGGTAAGCCATGAATCCCAATCCCACAGGCATTGATCATAGCAGGCACCGGGAACTATGAATTTGTGCCGAAGCTGCCCGCCCGGTTCCCGCAGTATTTTAAAGTAATTGTCCTTAATATAGGAATAAATAAGTTCATCGTAATTCATAACAAGTATCGCTCCGTTAAATTTTCATGTTTGCAGTATAGCACAAGCGGCAGTTGCTATCAATGTTTATTTCAGAGGTTGTTTTTGCTTTTTTTGAAAAAATGCATTGACCTTTTCAAAAAAACACATCGTGTTTTCATTTTTGAACATTGAATGATTAACAAATTTCACATAGAATGCTATCAGAAAGAGAAAAACGGAAACAAAACTGATGAAAGGAATGATGAAAGTGTCTGATTATATTCTTGAACTGAAAGGAATCACAAAGATATTTCCTGGCGTTATGGCTCTGGACAATGTGCATTTTCAGTTAAAAAAAGGCGAAATTCATGCGCTGATGGGTGAAAACGGTGCCGGAAAATCTACTTTTATCAAGGTGATAACCGGAGTACATATCCCCGAAGAAGGAGAGATATATCTCAAAGGCGAAAAGGTGTCCTTCAGAAATCCTAAGGACGCGCAGAACTGCAGCATTGCGGCAATATATCAGCACGGAACCACTTATCCGTACCTGAGCGTAACGGAGAACATATTCATGGGTCATGAAAAGATGACCAAATTCAACACCATAGATTGGAAGCGTATGTACGACGAAGCAAAGGAGCTGCTTGAGCATATCGGCAGTGACATCGATCCGCGCGCAAGTATGGGCAATCTAACCGTTGCCGAACAGCAGGTTGTTGAGATTGCAAAGGCGATATCCACTCACGCCGAGATAATCATCATGGACGAGCCGACGGCAGCGCTCTCAAAAAGAGAATGTGAGGGACTTTACAAAATTGCCGAGCAGCTTAGGGACGAGGGAAAATCGATAATCTTTATTTCACACAGGTTTGAAGATATGTACAGGCTTGCATCGAGAGTCACAGTGTTCCGCGATTCGCAATATATAGGCACATGGGATGTAGACGGAATATCAAACGATGTGCTCATATCCAAGATGGTGGGCAGAGAGATTAAAGACATATACCCAAAGCTCCCTGTAGAATGCGGCAAAGAGGTGTTCCGCGTGGAGAACCTCAGCAAGACCGGATATTACCGCGATGTGACGTTTGGTGTGCACGAGGGAGAAATCCTTGCCGTGACAGGCCTTGTGGGCGCAGCCAGAACAGAAGTGTTCCAGGGAATAATGGGTATAGAAAAACCTGACAGCGGCAGAATTTATCTTGACGGAAAACGGATAAAAATAAATCACCCCGAGGAGGCTATGAAAGCCGGCATAGGCTATCTGCCCGAGGACAGGCAGAAACAAGGTCTGATTCTCGATTGGGGTCTCGGACAGAATGTAACACTGTCTACATTGGAAAAATTCACAAAATTTTCGATAATCAACAAAAGGAAAGAAAACGCAAGAGCAAAAGAGCTTCTTGAAAAGGTTAAAACTAAGGCGCTTTCGGTATATGACAAGGCTTCGAGCCTGTCCGGCGGCAATCAGCAGAAGGTTATCGTTGCAAAGGTGCTCAGCTTGGAACTTAAGGTCATAATCCTTGACGAACCCACAAAGGGCGTGGATGTCGGCGCAAAGGCTCAGATATATGAAATTATGTCCGGGATAGCAAAATCGGGCTATGCTGTGATAATGATATCTTCGGAGATGCCCGAGGTGCTCGGTATGGCGGATCGTATATTGGTTATGAAAGAAGGCAGAGTTTCAAGAATATTTGATGACACAAAGGGCGTTACGCAGGAAATGATTCTTGAATCTGCAATGAATATGTAAGGCGGTGATATAAATGGCAAAGGTAAAGAAATTTTTCTCCACAAACATCCGCGAGATCAGTCTTCTTATAGTAATGATGGTGATAGCGATATTTGTTGAATACAGAAGCGGCGGCAATTTTCTCACGGCGGAAAACCTGTCGGATATGTTTACTGAAACATCGGTATTGGCAATATGCGCGGTCGGCATGATGTTTGTCATGGTGACCGGCGGCATTGACCTGTCGATAGGCGCAATAATGGCACTCGGTGCAATGGCAGGGTGCTCAGTGCTCAAAAACAACCCCGGCATACCCACGATTGCGGTTGTCACAATTGCAATGGCAGTCGGAACTGTCAGCGGTTTCCTCAACGGTGTACTTGTGTCTAAGCTGAAGATCCTTCCGATTATAGCTACACTCGGTACCATGAACATCTACAGGGGCATAACCTACCTTGTGGCAAACGGCAGTTGGGTAAAACAGCAGGAGATGGGTTCAAACTTCCTCTCGCTTGCAACGGGCAAGGTGCTCGGCATAAACAACCTGATACTGATAGCCTTGGTTGTGTACATAGCGGCAGCGTTCTTCATGACACAGACGCGCGCGGGACGCAAGATATATGCAGTCGGCAACAGTGAGGAGAGCGCAAGGGTGTCCGGCATAAAGACCGACAACACACTGATACTTGTGTACACACTCCTCGGGGTAATAGCCGGCCTGGCAGGCACGCTGTATGTTTGCAAATACGGTGTTGCTCAGGGCGAGACCTGCACGGGATATGAAATGAATGTGATCGCAGCCTGCGTTCTCGGCGGTGTGTCAGTAAACGGCGGCACGGGCAGAGTGCCGGGAGTGCTTCTCGGAGCGGTTCTGCTTGGCATACTTAACAACGCTATGCCTCTGATTCATGTATCATCGTTCTGGCAGGAGGCTATAAGAGGTCTTATAATTCTGCTTTCGATAGCTGCAAACTCATTAATACAGAGAAATGTAGAAATGAAAGCGCTCAGAAGGAGGAATATCTGATGGCTAAGGAAATTGTGAAACAAGCTGTGAGCACGGACGGAACCCGTACCATCGCAGACAGGAGAGAGTTCTCAATCAAGCGATTTTTTCTGCAGTGGGAATGGATGCTTGTGCTCATGCTGATAGTTGTTAATGTGTTCAATCTCTCGGCATCGCCGAACTATGCAAATGCACGAAATATACTCAATGCGACAAGAGATTTTCTTGACAAGGCTATTGTGGTGTTCCCCATGGCATTTGTGCTGATGCTCGGCGAGATAGATATATCCGTTGCATCAACCATGGCACTGTCAGCAACAATAATGGGTGTGGTGTATCGCGCAGGCTGCCCCATGGAGGTGGCAATTGCGGCGGCTCTCGCCACAGGCACAATCTGCGGACTCATAAACGGCGTTATACTTGTTAAGTTCCCCGAGCTTTCGTCCATGATAGTTACTCTGTCCACACAGATTATCTACCGCGGAATAGCGTCTATAATACTTGAAACCAACTCTGTCGGCGGATTCCCCAAGTGGTTCGGGAAAATAGCCGCGGGTAAAATCGGACTTGTGCCCTATGTGCTTGTGTTCGTAGTAATCGAGGCTCTGCTCTTCGCATATCTGCTGCACTACACCAAGTTCGGCAGGCGGTGCTATGCAATGGGCAACTCGGTAACGGTTGCAAAATACTCCGGTGTGCGCACCGACAGAATCAAGATAATTGTATACACAATGGCAGGTTTGTTCTCGGCTCTGGCGGCTGTATATCTTGCGTCGAAGATGTCAAGTGTACGCCCGGATGTGGCAAAGGGATATGAGCTGGATATTATAGCAATGGCTGTTCTCGGCGGTGTATCAACATCTGGCGGCAAAGGCAGAATCCTCGGTGCATCCCTTGCCATACTGGTGATCGGCTATCTGAGATACGGTCTCGGACTTATGAATGCCTCCAGTCAGATAATCATGATAGTTGTCGGCGCTCTGCTCATCATAACGGTTGCAATACCGGGATTCAAGGAGAGCATAGGTAATGCAAATTGGTTTGTAAAGCTTAAAAAGCTGGTACAAAAACAGTGATTTACCGATGATTACATCGGAAAAATTATAAAAGAAAGGAAGGAAGATTATTATGAAATTCAAAAAGGTTATGGCAATTGGACTTGCAGCTGTTATGGGGGCATCAATGCTTACAGGCTGCGGTGACGGAAAAACTGCAAACAAGGATATGCCCTCCGGCGGAAACGGCACCTATGCCTTTATCGCCAAGGATGTGCAGAACCCCTATATGCAGAAGGTTTATGAGGGATTTGAAAAAGCCTGCAAGGATGTAGGCGCAAAGCCGCTCTACAAAGGCCCCGAAGCGGCTACCCCGGAAAAACAGATAGAAATCATCAATCAGCTGGTGGCGCAGGGGGTGTCGGGCATAGCCATTGCGGCAAATGATCAGGATGCGCTTCAGCCGGCACTCGAAGAGGCAATGTCGGCCGGAATCTCGGTTATATCGCTTGATTCTGCCGTAAACAAGGATTCAAGAAAAACACACATTCAGCAGGCAGACCCCGAGAAAATCGGCAGAGGTCTGATCCAGGCAGCATATGACATGGTTGGCGGCGAGGGCGGCATAGCGATTCTCTCTGCCACCGCTCAGGCAACAAACCAGAATCTTTGGATTGAATGGATGAAGAAAGAGCTTGAGGAAAATCCCGATAAATATGCAAAGACACCGCTTGTAAAGGTTGCTTACGGCGATGACGATCCCACAAAATCCACTTCCGAAACACAGGCGCTTTTGCAGAACTCAGAAGTTAAGGTGATCATAGCTCCTACCACTGTTGGTATGCTTGCAGCCGGAAAAGTTCTCCAGGATAAAAACTCCGATGTGCTCCTTACAGGTCTCGGACTTCCTTCCGAAATGGCTCCGTTCATTGAGGACGGCACCTGCCCGTGGATGTATCTTTGGAATCCTGTAGAGATAGGTAGTCTTGCGGCATACACTATGGATTCACTGGTTAAAGGTGACATCACCGGCGCTGAGGGCGATACCTTCAAGGCAGGTGACCTTGGCGAGAGAAGCATTACTGAGGCGGCTGACGGCGGCACAGAGGTTATGGTCGGTGATCCGTTCAAGTTCGACAAGGACAACATAGCACAGTGGAAAGAAGTATATTAATAAGCTAACAAGGTTATTTCCCTAAATGAAAAACCCGATCACACTGCGGTCGGGTTTTTCTCAATAAAGATTGACAACCGATACAGTTTAATATAGACTAATGATATAGTCGTTTCAGATGCCTTGCCGGGGAGTGATTATTTTGAACAGGAGTAGCGGTATTTTTAGACGGATAGTGAAACCGTATTTCATACTTGTCACAATCATTCTTTCGGTGGCATTTTTTTTTGTATACAGGTCGCAGGTAGAAAAGATCAAGGGAGAAACATACGAGGCGGCGGAGAGGATTGCGTCGCAGACGGCGCGGCTTTTGGATTCGTATCTTGACAGAATGAATTCCATAGCGGAGCAGGTAAAGTATCAGGACGAGATTACAAACTATTTTTACCGCGTGAAAGATGAGGCTGCTAGGCAAAATGTGTTTGAAACCGACATAGTAAACGGAATTGACATATCGTCGCGGCTTAAAAATCTCCTTATGGGACATTCTCCCGACTATAGTATTTTTATATTTAACAATCGCGGTGATTTTGTGTCCAGCCACAATTATATGACCGATCGTGAGGCGACGGTCGCGCTTTTGAAAAACGGCGTGTTTGACCGTGAACTGATGAGAATAAGGGCGTCGGGAGGCATCCTTATCATGCCGCTGCAGAAAGACAGATGGTCTAAATCGGGCGGGGAATACATCACCCTTGCAAAAGAATTGAAAAACGACTATTCCGATGAGAACGCCGGCATAATTGAGATAAGGGCAATGCTGCCCGATTTTGACTTGCTGCCGACAGATAATCTCCTTATGATACGAAATCGCGGCGATAACACCATGATCTACCCTGCCGGGGCGAAACTTCAAAGCGGATATTCGTATATTTCCGCACCGCTTGACAATGCCTCGTGGGAGGTTATGCTGTCCTACGGCGGCAACATCAGTACTGCGCTTGATAGTCGGACTGCGGTGGCATTTGTGGTCATGTACATAATGCTGACAGCTGGTATGCTTGTACTCACAAGCCTTATCGGCAGGCACATCTGCGAGCCGATAACACAGCTCAGCGAGAATGTACGCAAAATTGCACTTCCAGGTGAAAAACTCGTTCAGGTGGACGGCGGCATAGATGAGATAGAGGAGCTTGAAGATAGTTTTTCACAGATGCTCTCCAGAATATCCGAGGCGTCCAAACGCGAGAAGAAGGCGTATGCACTGGCGCTTCAGGCGCAGATGAATCCGCATTTTCTCTACAATACGCTTGCGGTGATTGCCGCGCAGGGACTTGACGAGGGAAACGAAGAGGTGTACGGAATGTGCACGGAGCTTTCCGATATGCTCAGATATGTGGCGGCATACGAGAGTGTCACGGTAAAGCTCTCCGAAGAAATCAATCATACCAAAAACTATCTTTCGCTCATGAAGGCACGGTATGAGGAGTATTTTGATTATTGGATAAATGTGGACGATGGTCTGCTTGATATGCCCGTGCCCAAGCTGTTTGTCCAGCCGCTTGCCGAAAACTGTTTCATGCACGGCTTCAATGACGCAGAGCCGCCGTGGCACATAGAGATAGAGATGCATGGCACAAGAGATGCGTGGGAGCTGAGGATAAAGGACAACGGCAGCGGTATATCAGTTGAAACCGCACAGCATATACTCAGCCGCGCCGAAAAATTCAGTGCCAATTCCGAGATGGGCAGCATAGGCGGCCTCGGAATGGTAAACACGATAGTGCGCCTGCGCCTTACCCACAACAGCAATACCGAGTGTGTCATAAACGGTGATGACGGCACTGAGATAATTATCAGAACCGGAGGTGAAAACCATGTATAAACTGCTTTTGGCGGAGGATGAACCGCCTATTATGAGAACCGTGAAAAAGGCTTTCGAATCCGCAGATGAAAACGCATGGGATATACACACAGCCATAAACGGCAAACTGGCACGGCAAATGCTTGAAAAAGAGGATTTTGATGTGGTTGTCACCGATATCAAAATGCCCATGATGACTGGCATTGAGCTGGCGGAGTGGATTCACGAAAACCGCCCTGAACTTATCGTTGTCATACTGAGTGGATATTCGGACTTTGAGTATACCAGAAAAGCGCTTGAATACAAGGTTTTTGACTATCTGCTCAAACCGGCATCGCTTGCCGCCGTTGCCGAGCTTACGCAAAAGCTGAAGAAGGAGCTTGCGCCGAGACAGGCGCAGAAGAAACTCCGTGACAGCACGGCGGCGGTCATACTTGCCTGTGCCGGAGCTTATCTGCTCTTTGATGCCGAGGTTATGATGCCGGGCGCATCGTTCTGGTCTGACGAAAAGATAGAAAACTACATGAAAAACGAGCTGCGCCAAGGCGAGGAATACATATTCTTTAACGAAAGCTCTCAGTCAGAGAGATATGTTGTTATACAGTCGGATGACGAGACACGCCGACGGGAGATAATAGAGGATTTTTATGTCGCTATGGCAGACGGTGCGCTGCCGGTCACGATGGTGTACAATCCGTCAATAACCTTCAAAAATTCAGCGGAATGTTTTCAAAAGCTGAGACAGCAGCTTATCAAAAAACTGATTCTCGGCACTTCGCAGCTTATAGACATGAACGACTGCAAGGATAATTATTCTGAAATCAGCCGTCCGTACACGCTTGAAGATATCGAAAAAGCCGTTACTTTTATCAGAAACGGAGATGCGGGCGAACTGAAAATAATCGTTTCCGGTCTTTTTGAAAAAATGTGTGCGGCAAACGCCACGCAGGAGGAAATCAACGATATGCTCAATGTCATTCTCGACACCTATGTATTGAAAAATCCTGCGGATGTTCAGCGCAGAAACCTGAGCGTCAAGCATGAATTTGTAAACGCACTCGCCGGATTTTTGTCGTATGATGAGCTTACCGAGGATGTTACATCAATTCTACTGACTCTGCGCGATGACAGAAAAAACGAGGATAGATACGAAAAGCTTGCGAATGAGGTGGAGGCGTATCTGATAATGAATTACCGCAAGAATATCACCAGTGATGCTCTTGCTTGTCAGTTTGGCTTTGTTCAGAGCTACGTCAGTCGCATATTCAAGCGTCAAAAGGGCATGTCGCCCAACGAATTTCTCACAAATTACCGCATAGAGATTGCCAAGAGGCATCTACGCGAACAGCCGGATATGAAAATTCGTGAGCTTGCGCTGCTTGTAGGATTCAGGGATTCTTATTATTTCTCAAAAATATTCAAGAAAGAAACCGGTATGTGGCCGACAGAATATGCCAACAGAGGTTAAAATCCCAACTTAACATAGGTCCGCTTTCCCGTTTTAATGATGGACAGCCGGATTATGTGGAGCGCGGATTCATAAATTAAGCAAGCATAAAACCACCTGTGAAACTCCATACTAAATGAAGACGCACTTCTTTTAAGAATGGCGGTATAAAAGCATGTGTACATGACGGGGAGACGAATGTATTCAGCCGATTAATTAAAAGCGGTAGGCAATGGAGAACAGACCAAAAAGGGGGGCGAATTCGTCACCCCTGCATAGCGGGGGAAGGAATATAGGGGCAGAGCAGGCCACCGGCTAAGCCGGTGGTACTGACTACTTATGCATGGAAAACCATATCCGCATATCTGTTTCCCCGCGATTGGCAAAGGCGCTGTACGGAATCAGATGTAGCGTAGCCGTCGTTTCCTCCGGGATTGTGGAGGAATAGAGTTGCCTGCCCTCTGCCAGACGAAATGCTGTGATATCAAGTTCAGGAAGTTCGCATTTCATAACGCTGCGCTCGCTCCATGTAAAGTTTGGCGCAACGGAGTAAGCATGCAGATTGGGACCATTGTCCACGGATTCGGCGCAATATACCACCGGCCCGCGCATAATGCACAGCTTATAAGCATCGCGCGCGACACGGCTGTCAGCGAAAACAGCGCGCGGTGTAAGGTCAAGCTCGAGCTGAATCTGTGTACCGTCAGTTTGGATAACGGCATAGCCATTTCTTAATTCATATTGCTTATTCAGTGAAAAAGAGGCACACCATTCCGGAATGTGCAGTGCTACCGTCGGAATGCCCTCTGCCGTAACGCGAATGCTCCCGGAAATGGGGTAATCAGTCTCAATCGTACAGGAAACACCGCCATCGCTCATCCGGGCAGCAGTATATTGATGGATATATAACGTGTCGTCGCAGTGTCCGAACAGATAGCCGCCCAGCGTCGGGAGGAGACGGTTCAGGTTCGGCGGACAGCAGGAACAGCCAAAGATCTCCGGGCGCTGCGTAATCGGAAACCAGGGTTTACCGAACGAATTCTCAAAATGCTCGTTCAGATTGATTTCAAGCGGATTTCTGTAGAAAAAGCGCGTTCCGTCAAGTGAGAGCCCTGAAAGAACGCCGTTATAAAACGTGCGCTCAATGATGTCGGCATACCGTCCGTCCGCCTCATTTTCTTCCATTGCATGACAGAAGAACATCAGCGCAATGGCTGCGCAGGTTTCAGCGTAAGCAATATCATTCGGAAGATCATATGCATTTGTGAAAGCTTCGCCGATATGCGTTGAGCCGATGCCGCCGGTTACATACATCTTGCGACATGTGACATCATTAAACAGCGTGTGGCAGGAAGCAAACAACTCCGCGTCAGCAGTTTCTTTTGCAAGCATTGCCATACCGGTGTACAGATAGAGTGCGCGAACCGCATGGCCGACAGCTTCCTTCTGTTCACGAACGGGGAGATGACTTTGATTATGGTCGGTTGCGTAGTTATATGACATATACTGTTCGTTGTAGAAATCGTCCTTTGTTCCGCGCACATTGATAAAATGTGCGGCAAGCGCAAGATGCGAACGGTCGCCGGTATGACGATAAAGCCGTATCAATGCAAGCTCCAGTTCTTCGTGTCCGGGTGAAGCAAACAGAGCACTTTTCTCATCCATAAACACGTGCCGTATATAGTCCACATACTTTTTCATACATTCCAGCAAAACCGGCTTTCCGATCTCATCGCACGCAATCGCCGCCTCGATCAGATGACCGGCACAGTACAGTTCGTGCGCGTCACGGTTATGAAAACGCATTGCCGGCTCTACCGCTGTAAAATAGATGTTGAAATAGCCATCGCTTCCCTGATGGATACGAATCTTTTCAATCAGCTCGTCAAGCCGTCTCTCCAGTTCAGCATCCGGGTGCTGTGCCAGGATGTAAGCCGCGCCCTCCATCCATTTCGCCACATCGCTGTCCCAGAAGACATGTGGTTTATTTTCCTGCCCCTCACGCCAGTCGCAGTCAAATGCGCGGATGCGCCCGGTTGCGTCAAACTGCTCATAGACAGCATTTATCGTGATTTTTCGATTTAGATTCTCCTTGGAAAACCAATAGCCGCTTTGCAGCTTCACCTTGGAAAAATCGATATTTTTCATGTCAAACCTCCAAAATTCTTAACTTGTTTATATGTTGAGTATACAATTGTACAATATAAGCAGGCGGAATACAATTCCGAAAAACCGACAAGATGTAAGAAAAACCGACATAAATTCATAGATGGATACTATTGTGAATTTGCCTTTTAGAGATACCACTTGCTATTCTGGTCTTTCCTGTGATAGAATAATTGATATACCACGGAAAGGGAAGGTGCGGGTATGCCGAAGTATTTTAATATAAGTGCGGTCTGTAAGCCGGAATGCCATTATATGGTAGATATTTCTGACAAAGTAATGAAGATCAAGGCTATGGTGGATCAGGGCCAGTATTTTACCATCAACCGAGCCAGACAATATGGGAAAACCACGACATTAAGGGCTTTGGCGAAGTGCCTGACGAATGATTATACCGTTATAAGCCTGGATTTCCAGATGTTGGGGGAAGCCAGCTTTCGCACGGAAAATATTTTTTCGTTGGCTTTTGCCAGAATTTTCTTGAAAGCAATCAAGCGGGAGACTGGGGATTCTGAAAGTGGAATCAAGGATTCACTGCAGATGTTGGAAACAGCTGTTCTGGAAAAAAGAGACGATTTTGTTTTGCAGGAATTATTTGAAATTTTGAGTGACATCTGCGGGGCATCTGTCCGACCACTGGTATTAATCGTGGATGAGGTGGACAGCGCCTCGAACAATCAGGTGTTTTTGGATTTCCTTGCGCAGCTGCGGGTTTACTATATCAATCGGGATGAACTGCCTACGTTCCAGTCGGTAATCCTTGCAGGTCTTTACGATATTCGCAACATCAAGCGGA
>CAKSAI010000022.1 GCA_934434905.1 uncultured Lachnospiraceae bacterium
CCATAAATATGACATTTACATTGCCTACATCAACAACAAAGAATTCTGGAATATCGATGGTTTTGTCGTAATACTGCATTTCAGAACCGTCTGCTTTGTGCATAGGAATCTCCTTTCATTTAAAAATACGTCATTAATTAAGAAAAGATGGCGGTACAAAATATTTTTACCGTATCTTATTCGTGTTAAAATCATTATAAAAGAAAAGCGAAAAAAGTCAAGAGACGAAATAAAAGTCATAATAAGATGGAAAAATGTGGATGTTCAGAAGAACTGTTGGTTAAAATTACCAAAAATATTTCAAATGCGGTAATGGCGGATTTTTGAATCTTATATGAAAAAAAGAACATCTGAAGAGGTAAATATGGCAGTAATATTCGAAGAAAAGAAAAATATGTTCCTGCTCACAACGAGAAACACACAGTATGTTTTCAAGATCATCGGGGGCAAATATCTGATCCATTGCTATTACGGATACCGTTCCGAAAGCCTGGATTTTGCACAGAATGTGTTGGCACTCCCCTTTTCTCCCGGAATAAAAGTTGCTGAGCAGGACAGATTCTCATTAAATGATGCGCCACTGGAATGTTCCTTTCATGGAAGCGGTGACTACCGTTGCTCTTCTTTGAAGATAAAGGGGAAGTACGGAGATAGCTGTACCTTCTTTACATACTGTGACTATGAGATCATAAAGGGCAGAAAGGAGATACCGGGCATTCCGTTCGCACGGGCAGCAGAGGATACAGAAACATTGAAGATCCGTATGTTGGATGAAGTGAATGGGTGTTATCTGACGCTTTACTATACCGTGTATCCCTCCCATGATCTGATTACGAGATATTTCACCATCGATAATCAGGGGCAGGATCCGGTAAAGCTTCAGAAGGCCATGAGTATCTGTCTGGATCTGCCCGGTCATGAATATGACGTGATCACGCTCTATGGCTGCCAGACAGCGGAGCGTAATATGCAGCGCAAGTCGGTGGGTTATGGAAACTACAGTATCGGAAGCCGGAGAGGTGCTTCCAGCCATGATTTTAATCCGTTCCTGGCGTTGGCGTCCCCGGATACCAACGAAGAAAGCGGTGATGTATATGCATTTAACCTTGTATACAGCGGAAGCTTCCTGGATGAAGTGGAGGTAGACGCACAGGGAAATACAAGAGTGGGAATCGGCCTTGGCGAAGAGAATTTCGCATACACCATAGAAGCCGGAGAACAATTCGCTTCCCCGGAGGCGATCATGCTGTATACCTCCCAGGGACTTGGTGACATGTCCCGGAAGCTGCATTCCTTTATCCGCGATACGATTGTGCCGGAAGAGATATTCAAACAGCGGCCGGTGGTACTGAATACATGGGAAGCACTCTATTTTGACATTGACAGTAAGACAGTGCTGGAGCTTGCGGAGGAAGCGAAAGCCTGCGGGATGGATATGATCGTCGTGGACGATGGATGGTTTGGAAAACGGAATGATGATACGGCCGGGCTGGGAGACTGGTATCCGAATCCGCAGAAATTTCCTGAGGGTTTGAAGCAAACCGTGGAGGAAGTAAAGAAAAAGGGAATGAAATTTGGCATCTGGATCGAACCGGAGATGGTGAACCCGGACAGTGAGTTATACCGGGCACACCCGGACTGGTGCCTGAATTGCAGGGAACGCACGCCTACCCTGGCAAGGAATCAGCTGTTACTTGACTTTTGTAATCCCAAGGTGCTGGATTTCTTAAAAGAGTCATTTTCGGAGACATTCCGAAATGTGCCCATCGATTACCTGAAATGGGATTTTAACCGCACACTGTCCGAAGTGGGTTCCGCCTATCTTCCGGAATACAAGCAGGACGAAGCCTATTTCCGCTACCAGTTGGGAGTATATGAGCTCTATTACTGGTTCCGTGAGAATTTCCCACAGGTAATGATTGAGAACTGCAGCGGCGGAGGAGGCAGATATGATCTTGGCATGATGGCGGTTTCGCATCAGATTTGGGCGAGTGACAATACAGATGCCGCTGACCGGCTGCGGATCCAGTATGGCAGTACGATCGCATATCCGGCCTCCGTCATGTCCTGTCATGTATCGAAACCAGGTGAACGGAGAGGGCGGAAAAACACCTTGGACTATAAGTTCAAGGTGGCGTTGGGCGGCATGCTTGGATATGAACTGAACCTGCTGGAAGCATCGGATGATACCAAAAAAGAGATAAAGGATCAGATCGATTTCTACCGCCGGGTGGAACCTGTGATCAAGAACGGCCAGCTCTTCCGACTGGTATCTCCCTATGAGAGACAGGAGGAGGTAAGCGCATATTACTATGCGGATAAGCCGGAAGGAGCAGAAAAGATCCTGCTTTCTTATCTGCAGAATGAGCCGTATCAGAGGCGCGAAATGAGCTGGCATATGGAGCTGCCGCCGTTAAAGGTATATACCCTGAGGATAAGGGCGGCTGACGCAGAAGCAATCTATCAGGAAAAGATAACCGGACAGATGTATGCGGGAATTGATTTGCAGAGAGGCATACAGATCCGGATGGCAAAGGAGGCGGAATACGGGAAGATAATGTTTCTGGAAAAACAATAAGAGGGAAGAGTATATAACGATAAATTATGTTTTTGAGTAACAAAGAGGGATGAGTATTAAGGATAAAAGCATTTGTACGAAATGAAAACCAATCAAATCAAAGGAGGGCATGTATGAAGAAGAGAATAATGGCAGCTTTGACAGCGCTCATGTTGTTAAGTACGTCTATGCTGACGGTAACTGCGGATGAGGGCGTTAAGGTAAGTACAGAGAATTACAGTGTTTTCTATAATGCTTCCGAAGATGTTTTCTTATGCAATGAGAAGACCATCGGCTCGGAAGCGGGAACGAAATATTTCATGACCTATACAGTAAAATCCGTGACAAATGCGGGAGCAACGCAGCAGGGTGTCGTTGGGACAGAGGATAAGGACAAGACATACCCGTATGATAAAACAGGCTATATGTATTATGAATTCGGTCAGGATATGCTTAAGGAGGGTTACACCTATTTTCTTGAGTTTACGGTTACGGAAGACGGGTATGACTATTCCGTTGCAAAAGCAAAGCCGGGGGAAGAACCGGAATATGTATACCTCCAGATGGAGTATGGGGCAAAAAGTGCGAAGACGGGTTATTTCGGACTTTGGTTTGGCGTTGGGAAGATGTCAGCGGAGCTTATCAAGGTCAGATGCTACGACCGTGCAGGCAACGATCTTGGAGTGACCAGTCCAAGAGGACGAGCGGCGGTCGTACCGGAAAAGACCATAGCAAAAGATACGAAGATCGACCATCGTTATAACATTACGATAAGCAAACAGGCGAATGTGGCGATCAGCAATGAGCTGGTTACAGAGTCAAATAAGATTTTCATGGAATATAAGGTAAAAAGCGCAGAAGGTAATCTCTATCAGAATGGATTATGTCTGACAAATAATCCAACCGGAAAATGGCCGTTTGCTTCAGGCGGGATGTTGCAGCAGAATGAGATGAAGGGCGACAATGAGGTTGGTCCGCTTCTGACACCGGACGCCGAATACCTGATCGTATTTGAGAAGGGAGCGGATGCATTTACCGGAGTGGTACAGAAGACGTTGAATGGAGAGACGGAAACCTTTGTGTTTCCAATCAAATTCGGAACCTATGACGCGACCGGACAATATTTCTCCATATGGTTGGGAGAAGGTGACACGCACCTGGTGAGCTGTGTGCTCAAGGATTTCAAGTGCTATGACGATAAGGGAAGGAATCTGAAGGTACAATGTAATCAGACAGCGACGATCCGCCATATCGGAGCGCTGGAGGACTATTCCGGCTGTGAAGCGGTGTACTATTGTGAGAAGGACGGCAGTGTGTACGGCCTGTATAAGGATCAGACCTTAAAATATACCGAACTTTCCGGCACGAGGAATGGTACATACAGTATCTCGGCAAATGAGATCACGATCCAAGTGGAGGATAAGGAGACAGAAAAGGTGCCTTACCGCTATCACGCGTTTACGGATACATCTGAAAGAACCTATAAGCGATTATATAATTACAAGTTGAATTTTGTAACCGGAACAGAGGAAACCATTGAAACACAGACATTCGGCCAGGAAAACGGATATGCACCGGAGAAGCCGGAGGATCCAAGCCTTACAGGTGCAAGCTTTATAGGCTGGTATAACAAGGAAGGCGAGGCGTATGATTTTGACAAATGGGTTACAAAGTCAGAAACCCTATATGCAAAGTGGGAAGGAAGCGACGGACGCCAGTTTTTGGCGGTAGAGATTGACGGTGGACAGACAGACTTTACACCATATATTGCCGTCGCAGCCAGCGTGCTGATTCTTCTCGCAGCATGTGCCGGAAGTATCGTCTTGATAGTAAGGGGGAAGAAATATGCTGGCGAATAAAGCGGCAGTCACAGAGTTTCAGAGGAAGAAACCGCGGGATAAAGAAAAGATTGCATTTATCATTTTCTGTACCCTGATACCGGTAATACAGTGGTTGGTCTTTTATGTGTATACGAATTTCTCCTCTGTCATATTGGCATTTAAGGGAAGTACGGGAGCTTTTTCGCTGGAGAATTTTCAGAGATTTTTTACGGAATTACAACTGGAATCATCGGAAATAAGGCTGGCGTTTCGAAATACATTCCTGACCTTTGTAATCATTCTGATCAGCTATCCGTTTAAGGTGCTTGTTTCTTATTTTATATATAAGAAGATTCCGTTTGCCGGGCTGTACCGTATCCTGTTTTTCCTGCCGAGCATTTTGTTCTCGGTCTGTACCGCAATGGTATTTAAACAACTGGTAGGTGTGAATGGGTTTATCGCACAGTGGGTGCAGCAATGGCTGGGATTAGAGCAGGTGCCGGAGCTTCTGGCAGATTCACGGTTTGCCAATACAGTGGTTATTCTGCACATGCTGTGGCTGGGCTTTCCGGGTGACCTGATCATCTGGGGCGGAACCTTTGCAAGAATACCGGAGGAACTATTGGAAGCAGGAAGAATCGACGGTGTGAACTGGTGGCAGGAATTCACAAAGATCACAGTTCCACTGGTATGGCCGACCTTGTCACTGCAGATGGTTCTTATGATATGCGGCATCTTCGGAGCAAGTGGTGCGAATTTCCTGCTTACAGGCGGCGGACATGGGACGATTACCTTCAGTACATGGACGTATTTACAGACCCTTAATAATTCGGGTACGGCATATACATCAAATGTATTTAACTATATGTCGGCAGTCGGACTTATGGTTACGATAGTGGCTGTTATTTTGTCCTTGTCGATCAGAAGGATTACGGACAAAGTGTTCAACGATATCGATTTCTAAGGAGGACATAAGATTATGAAAATATTTAGCAGATTTAAGCGGAAATCGAAAGTCGAAGTGGCACTGTATTGTTTCGTATCCTTGATCTTTGCGATTGTAGCGGCAAGCTATGTGTATATCCTTGTCTGGGCTGTGATCGCAGGTACAAAAACGCATTCTGAAATCGTCATGAATCCGTTTTCGCTCCCGGAAACGTGGCACTGGGAACATTTTTTGGAAGTGTTTTCCTTATTAAAGGTAGGAAAAAGCAATTTTTTTGACATGCTTTTTAACAGCGTATGGTTTTCCGTGGTAGGTGTATTCATTAATCAGTTTACGACGATTACCTTTGCGTACTGCTGCACGAAATACAAGTTTCCGGGGAGCAACTGGCCATATGCGATCATACTGGTGATGATGACACTTCCGATTTACGGCGCAGGCGGAGCAACCTATGCGCTGTACCGGAATCTCGGACTGGTGGATACGTATTGGCATGTTATCGCGTCTGCCGGTGGATTTTCCGTTATGTTCCTGTACTATCGCGCTTTCTTCCAGAATCTTTCCTGGACCTATGCGGAGGCGGCACAGATGGATGGTGCAGGACATTTCCAGATCTATTTCAAGGTAATGCTTCCCCAGGCGAAGCCGATCTTTGGAGCCTTGTTCCTGACACAGTGGCTAAGTACATGGAACAGCTACGAATCAGCACTGATCTATCTGCCGAATTTACCTACCCTGCCGGTAGGAATCTACCAGTTCAATATAGAGATGATGTACCGGGCAAGACTGGATATTTTATTTGCAGCCTGCGTCATTATAGCACTTCCGGCGCTGGTGCTGTTCACTGCATTTAATAAAGTTATTACCACCAATGTTTCCATTGGCGGCATCAAAGGGTGAGGATACCCGGAAAGAAGGAGGAAACAAGAGTGAAGAAAAGAATTTTAGCATTGACATTAGGCCTTGTGATGGTTACCGGAGCTTTGACAGCATGCGGCGGGAAGAACGGCGGCAGCGAGACAGCGGATTCCAAGACAGATATCGAGATTGCATATTGGCAGAGCGGACTCGACGTTGCGTGGTTGGAGAACATGATTAAAGCATTCGAAACTGCGCATCCGGAATATCATGTGACATATTCCGCATCTGCGAACGCCAACGCAGTAACCACGACTTATGGGATCGAGGGTGACAGCGTGGACCTGTATATGGCGCTGAAAAACTATGATACGAGCAAGCTGGAACCGTTGGATGATGTGTTAAATGCAACGGCAAAGGGGGAAAGCAAGACCATCGGAGAGAAGTTTGATGCGTCCTATCTTGCGCTGGAAAAAGCAAGTGACGGAAAATATTATAACCTGACCTATGGCGGCGGTATTGTCGGAATTGTGTATAACAAGAAGATGTTTGCGGATACCGGAATTGATACAACGCCGCGTACCACCAACGAACTGGCAACTGTCTGTGACAAGCTGTATAAGAAGGGCTGTACACCTCTTTGCCACTATGCACCGTCCGGGTATTGGGAGTTTATGGATGAGGTGTTTTTCGCACAGTATGAAGGCTTTGACTATTATGTGAATAATTTCTATGGATGCAAGGACGAGAACGGAAACAGCCCCAGCAAGGAAGTGTTCTTAAAGAAGGATGGCCGTTACGAGACCGTAAAGGCTTACGAGAAGTTTATCACGCCGGAATATGTGCTTGCAGGCTCGAATTCTTCCGATCATATCAATATGCAGACGCAGTTCCTGAACGGAAAAGCCGCCATGATGGTAACAGGCTCATGGATTTCCAATGAGATGCGTTCCATCGGGGGGATTGAGGACTTTGAAATGATGAAAACGCCGGTGCTTTCTGCGATCATTGATAAGCTGACGACGGTAGAGACAGAGGGAGACCTTCGTAAATTGGTTACCGCCATTGACAGCGTGACAGACGGAGAAAAGAAGCTTTCCGATTATGCAGACGGCGAGAATTATAACGTGGAGGGTGTTGCGGTAACAAAGGCAGACTGGGAGAAGGTATCTGCAGCCCGCAATATGGTGGCTGCCAACTATTCCGGAAGCTCTGCTTACATTCCGAATTATTCGAATGCGAAAGAGGGAGCAAAGGAATTCTTAAAGTTCATGTACTCAGATGCCGGATATAAGATATTTACGGACAACCTGCATTTATCATTGCCCCTTACACCGGATTCCGGAGCGGTTGATACAAAGGACTGGAATTCTTACGAGATCAATCAGCTTGACCTCCTGAACAAGGCGGAATACAACGTAACCAACTACATTATGAGCAAGCACAGAATCTTTACGGACGGCGGTGCAGATATCTTTGCAGGCGTTGAATACATTAATCTGTTCTGCGCAAGCAACAAGGCAGACCGCATTTCTGCGGAGCAGGCCTGGCAGAAGGTAGAGACCGCAGTGAATGATAACTACGAAAACACATGGCTTAAGAATGTGAAGCAGTAAGTGTAAATGAGGAGGGACGTATGAAACGTAAGCGTATTGTGCGAGAGCTTGCCGCATCTTTCGTTTTCCTGCTGACGCTTGTGAGTCTGGGCAGCAAGACAGTACATGCCGGTCTTGTTGTGACAACTACCGATGTTGTCACGAAAGAGGGGGAATTGAATCTTGCGGAATGGTATAACCCCAATGATGATCTAAGCTGCCAGGATGGCGCAGTTGTATTTGATGCAGATGACAATAAGGAAACCAGACTGATCTCCAAATCTGTTTCAGCAGCGGATAAGTATTACGCTGACATGGTGGAGATCAATGCGACGATTACTTTTTCCGCGATCCCGCAGGATGAGAGCTTTATTGTAGCCACGGGACTTTCCGGAGTGGAAGCAATGTGGGGGGAACCCGGAAATGTAGAAGTACATTTCAGAGATAACGGCGGTATTACAGCGGAGGTTGTGGAATATAACGAGGATGGTGACAAGCTGGTTGTGCTAGAGGAGCAGAAGTGTGGTTCTCTGAATGCGGCTGTCAAGGTGAATCTGCACATTACCGTAGAGGGAGAATTGAAGCTGACTGTAAATGGAAGGGTTCTCGGCACTGTGAAGCTTTCCCATGTGCCGGAAGGACAGACGGGTTTTTTGCAGACAGGAAAGTGTCAGGCGAGAGTGACGGAATGCACTGCAAGGAGCTATGCCTATGACCGACCGGAAAACGGAAATGTATTTGAGGATTTCGAGAGCGGCTCCTTGAATGACAACTGCTTTACATCCGCACTTTTTGGAGGAGCCAGAGCCTTATCGGGATTGAGTGTTGAAGAACTGGATGGCAACAAGGTGCTCCGTTTCCGAAATGCAGGCATCGGATATTTCGGGACAAAGCAGGAGTATTCCAACTTTGAATTGTCATTTGATATTCCATACTTTGCAAGAAGCTATCAATATGATGAGTACGGAACGGTCATAGAGGCGCCCAGCGGAGAGTTTGGTGTATCCTTCGGGGACTTTGCGGCAGATGTGAGCGGACAGGACTACACACAGTCTACAGACCTGCTGCTGTTTACCGGAAGTGTGCACGGGTGGTTCAGCGGTTGGCGTGAGCCCTACACAGATAAGAATCTGTTCAACGAAAATACGAATGAAGGATTCTCAGTCCGGATCAGAGTCGTGGACGGGCGGATGACGGTTTGGATGAAGCCTCTGAAGACCGAGAATTGGATGGAGATTGCGACACACACTTACGATAATTTCAAAACCGGATATATTAAGATCTGGAGTACGCGTGATACGAACCTGGCGATTGATAACTTTAAGGTGGAGAATCTGGATCAGGATCCGAATCTGAAGGAATATGAGTTCAAATCGGCAAAGATCGTGCAGGAAGATTTCGCATATGAGCCCACCGGGCTGGTATTCCGGGAAGAGGCGGAAACGGAAGAAAAGAGCTTCCCGTGGATGGGGATCGTGTTAGGTGCAGCAGCTTTAGGCGTTGTGATTCTCGGAGGTGGTATAACGGCGAATCTTATAATAAGAAAGAAAAGCAAAAAGAAGGAGGTGCAGGCATGAGAACAACAGGAACATGGAAACGAATCGTGACAGGCCTCGCGTGTGCGGCAATGTTTGCATCTACACTTACCGGATGCTGGAAGGAAGAAGAGAAGGTGCCTGTAATTGAACTCATGGAGGCGGAGGAGCCGGATGTATATGGGATCGATTTCCTGGGAGGCACCGATGTGATGCCCATTGCCGGATACTACGGTCCGTTGCCGAGTAACTACAGCGTGGACGGGCAGAACCTGCCGGATTATATCAGCGATGAATTTATGGAGAAGATTCGGGAGTCCGGAATCAATTTCCTGCACCATCAGTATACCTATTACGGACAAACGCCCGGAAAAGCAGTGGAACTCCTGAAGCTGGCTGAGAAGTACGGCATAGCAGTCTGCGTATTTGATGAACGTATTACAGGTAATCTTGGTGAAGATACTCTTTCTGTAGATGAGATTGATGCTTTGGTAAGAGAATATCGGGATTATCCGGCCTTCAGCGGGCTGTATGTGCTGGATGAGCCGGGGGGAAGCACCTATTGGACGGAACACGATAAGATGATTCCGGATTACGGGCAGCTGTTTGCGAATCTGAAGGAACTGGAGGTTTTCTCATACTCCAATCTTTTCCCCCTGACAAGCTATTCCAACCGGGAGAATTATGAGATATATCTGCAGGAATATATTGACACCTGTGATGTGTATTACCTTTCCTGGGATAAGTATATATGGGACAAGGGCAATGATGTGAAGGATTATTTCGCCAATATGTCTCTCTGCCGGAAATATGCAGAGAAAGCGGAGATTCCCTTCTGGCCGTATATTCAGGCGGGATCACAGTGGAATGATTCCTTTTCACGATTTGATACGAACGGTTATTATCCGAATGAAGGACAGCTTTGGTGGAATGTCAACACCTGCCTGGCATATGGAGCAAAGGGAATTCAATATTTCCCGCTGATTCAGCCGTACTATTTTGCATATGCAGTCGCAGAACCGTTTGACTTTGAACGAAACGGCATCTTCGGAGCTATGGGCAATAAGAATCGCTGGTTCTATTATATCCAGGGGGTCAACAAACAGATCGCGGCGGTGGACGAGATACTCATGAACTCGGTAAACAAGGGTATGATCGCTACCGGAAAGGAGGCAATTGAGGCAAATGCATATTCAGATTATATGCTGGACGGTGATTCCTGGAGAGAACTCACCGGTGTGGAGGGAGATACGCTGATCGGCTGCTTCAACTATCAGGGAAGATCAGCCTTCTATGTGGTGAATTATGATTATGAATATGCACAGAAGATCACTTTGAATTTTGCAGACAATTATGATATGTCCGTGGTGCAGAATGCGAAGGAAACTTATATCAACACAAAGAGGCTGGAGCTTACGATGGCACCGGGCGAAGGTGTACTTATGGTGATTGAGTGATAAAAACAGGGAGGAAAACGATATGTACAAAAACAGGAAACGAATCATCGCAATTTTATGTATGGTGTGTCTGCTTGTTACGGGTATCTGGCGGGGAGATTCTCACAATGCAGTGGAGGCCTCTGGCCGTGAGGCAGCGAGCACCTCTGCGGAAACAATCACGGAAGAGAATATTCCGGAGGAGTTCAAGTGGGTAACAGCCTCTGATTTTCACAGTGGAGGTGTCCCGCTTGTCAATACATTTTCAAGTGCAGATAGCATTTATACCCATGATGCGGACAGCACATTGGACAAAACTGTATTTACCGGAAGAATCAAATTCTCGGACAGCGGTGAAAACCGTATCTATTTTGGCGGCGGATGGAAGGGCGTGTACCTGATCGGCAGCAACGGGAAGGTACAGTTATGCCGTGCGGACGGGTCAATGATTAGGGAGTATGATCCTGCAGAAGCGGGGTGTCAGCTTACGAACAATGAGGACTTGAAGGTTACTGTGTCCTTTGAATTCCGGAACAATAACGGAACAAATACGGACATGAAGATCGGCGTATTCTTTAACGGTAACCTCTATAAGAATGAATATACTATGGCTGACGGTTTTGAAGTTGCGAATGTGAAGCAGTGCATTCACATATATGTCGCAGGCAGCAGTATGGTGATTGCGGATGCAGCTACCCGGATACCGACATATCTTGACGAATATACGACGAAGTCTGTCGGGCTGACTTACGGCACGAATAATGTTCGCACCGATAAGATCGGAAGGGACACCGTAAATGGCGGTTTCTTTGGAGTAAGGGTAAAATTCGGTAAAGGCTCGGATTGGCTGCAGTATGGTGGAAACGGCAGCAGTTGGTATGGACTTCGTTTTCAACTGAGCGGAGATGATCTGTATGTCGGAGGCAGCAATGGGGAATTCAAGGATGCATCCGGTGTGAATACCTCCGTGACCTTTGTACCGGCAGTTGCCTTAGGGGAAGGATATACCACATTTAATGGGACGGAATTTGATCTTCATATCAGTACAGAGGTTGTGAATCATGGTGGCGGGGAAGCGCTTGATGTCCGGTACGGCTTCTTCTTCAACGGAAAGCTCTATAATGATATGTATTATTATTCATATGATACCGCTGAATTGCTGGGAAGCTGGGTTGGTTTCCAAAATTCCACGCCGCAGTTTGCACCCGTCGGCGCTATCAGCGGCAAGGCAGTGCGTACAGATTTAGAACAGCTTACCACGGATGATATCGTTGCCACTGCAATAGGAGCGGGAGGTGCTGTCGGGTCAAATTACATGTACGCGCTGGATCCTGCGAACGGGAGAAAGGGTGTCTATCAGGCAGCGAAGACCTTTGCAGGCAAAACCTTTGGATTGCATATCACATTGACCGGGAATACATGGTTTCATTTTGGCGGTTCCGGTGAGTGGGACGGACTCCGATTTAAGCTGAATGGGAACGATCTGATTATCGAAGAAGGAGGGATAAGCGGTACAACGGTTACTCCGGACTTTATTGGAGAGAGCACCTTTGCTGGAACGCCGATTACGATCTGGATCAGTACAGAGGTCGGAAGCTATGATGGCGGAGACACAGAGGATGATGTAAAGTACAGCGTTTATCTGGATGGAAAAATATATAACACATTTTATGTATTTGATTATGCATCGAATCTTTCAAATGGAATTGTATTTCAACAGTGGACTTCCGGTTCTACGTTTTCGCCGGTAAAGAAGACGACAGCGCCGATTTGTCTGCCAGCGGATAAGGAGAGGGTAACCTTCTCTGACTGGAATATTAAAAATCAGTTATACGAAGGCTCGGCAAATGCAGTGATGGGTTCCTATCAGGGTGATGAAACGGAAATCTTAAATACAGTCTTTGAAGGCTATGTGAATTTCTCATCCACACGTTCTGCTACAGGGGAGACACCAAGAAAATGGGCAGGGCTTTACTTCCTCGGTGCAGAGGGCAGCGCGGACAGCTTATATGGTATGCGTCTTGCCAACGAATACGAATGGATCACCGTTCCGGAAGGCTGCCTGGCGTTGAGCTTCTGGGATAGCGGTAAGCCGCTATGGCTCTCTTCGGAGCTTGCAGGCGTGGATCTGCTGGATAATCAGTATAAGCTGGCGATAGAAATGATTCCGGCGGATTTTGACGGTGATGGAGAGTCCACGGATGCATTGGTGGGAATCTATATCAATGGTGTGCTTTATAACAATACCTGCTTTAAGGTGGCCGGAGCGCTTGAATCGGAAGCTTTCGGATACAATACACGGATTTATACGGCGAATTCTTCCCTTTACGCTGCATCTGTGGCGGATGAGACGTTGCCGGAGGGGATGCTCACATTGACAGCGGATGAGATGGGAATTGCCGGACAGTGGAACTGTAATGGAAACAGCGGTGTTGCCTACGGAAGCTTATCAAGTAATTATACGACAGCCAGCAGTACAGGTGAGGCCATGTCGCTGGTGGGTAAGATACTTGACATGGACATTGCTTACACCGGTGAGAACTATATTCACTTCGCAGCGGCAAATCAGGGGACCTGGGAGGGTGTCCGCGTGAAGACACTGGACGGTTCCGTGACGATTGAAAGCTCGCTGTCAGGAGTAGGAGCATGTGAGAGCGTTACCTGTACACCGGAGATTGCAGGGGTTGATTTTACCGAAGCGTTTAATTTCAAGCTCAGCTTTGCGCCTGTGGATGGTACGAATGATGTGAGGGTTGGTGTTTGGTTTAATGATAAGCTATACAATCACACCTACCTTTTGTGGCAAAATGTGGCCGACAAATTAACGGCATCTGCAAATATCATTCCTTTTAACCGAGAAGGCAGTGCGAGCGCATCCATTACCATTGCGGATCCGGTAAGAACAGTTCCGACAGAAGCAGACGGATATACCTGCAAGACCATAAAGGATTATGGATTTACGGTGGATCAGGTGTATTCGGGCAATAGTGAAGCAAGAAGTATTGCCGGTCTGAATCCGGAGAAGCTGGCGGTTTCCGGAAAGGTTGCCTTGACAGGAGACGGACACCTGGTGCTTGTCGGCAATTGGCTGGGATATTATCTTGGCGTTGACTGGACAACAAACAGTGCGTACCTGGTGCATAGCAATGGAATTTTTGGTACGAAAATTACAGCTCCCCTTACAGATGTGGCAAATGGTCAGTTTGCGTTTGATCTGGTACAGACTTATGTGGATGCGGACAGTGACGGACAGAAAGACGATGTTCAGATAGAACTCTGGATTGATGGGAAGCTGGCAGGCGGAAGAAGCCATTACTATATGGATTACGCAAACAAAATAGGGGATCAGGGCAGTGCCGACACAATGCGTGTATTCCCTGCGAACGGAACAGTTGTTGTTGCTGATAAGCTCTATTATGAGTATAAGGACGGTTATTACTTCAATCTTGCACATGGTGATTATATGGTAATGGCACCCATGGCAGACATGAACAATCCCGAAGCAGTCTATACGGCCGGAGATAAGATTGATGTTCCCGGTGATTATCGCATCACGAGAGCGGATGAAGCGAGTACCGTGACAAATGAGGTGTATTTATTTAAAACCGGAGATGCCAACTCCGACAACCAGATTGATATCAGAGACCTTGTGGCAGCGAAGAAGGCGGAAGCCGGTGTGGCAACGATCAAGTCCGGTATCAAGGCGGCAGACATCGACAATGACGGAGAAGCAGATGCGGATATTCTGCGAAGCTATCTGGTAGGAAAGATTGACAATTTAAATGCACTTGCCGTGAACGCTGTTTATTATAATCTGGCAGAAGACGGAACCCCGGTTATGCCCATCGGCGGCTTTTGGGGTCCCAGAACCCTGGAAAGCTATACAGATGCAACCGAGCTGAATATGATTCAGGAAAAGTATTACAAGCTGATTGCGGATGTGGGAATCAATGTGATTAACTATATTGAGGTAAATTCTGCTGCAGGGGATGGTTCCCTGCAGCAGAACCTGCAGAATCTGTCTCTGGCTGAAAAATATAAGATAGGTATGTTCATTTTAGATTCTGAGGTGAATGGCACACTGACGGAAGCACAGCTGGCGAAACGGCTGAGCCTGTATGGAAAGTATGGCTCTTTTCTGGGAATCCATACCTATGATGAGCCGCGCTCGGATAGTTTCGGCAATGCGACGGCGAAGACGATAGCAGAGCTTGCACAGGAAGCGACGAAATTGAATTCCTATACGAACCTCAGCTCGTATATCAACCTGTATCCGCTGACGGACACGAATGAAGCAAGAAGTTACCTGCGCGAATATCTGTCAACCTGTGCGCCGAAATATCTGACCTATGATTATTATCCGACGTTTACAGCTACTTACAATACCGGATATTTTTCGGCGCTTAAGGTGGCAAGAGAGGCAGGTATTCCCTTCTGGGCATATGTATCGGCAGGCAGTAACTTTACGACGGATGCAGGTGTTACAGATGACACCATGCCGAGCCGTTCGCAGCTGCTGTGGAATGTGAATACAGCCCTGGCATATGGAGCAAAGGGAATCCAGTATTTCCCGATGATCCAGCCGAACTATTACAGTGTGGAATCGAGGGATGCTGCGGGAAACATTACAGCACAGGATTTCAACAGAAACGGTCTGATCGCAGCAAACGGAAATACGACAAAGTGGTATGATTATGCTAAAGCAGCGAATGGGTGGATTGGTGTTGTAGATGGTATTCTGATGAATGCAGACAGCAAAGCCGTCATAACCTGCGGCGCTCCGGCGCAGTATAGTACGGGGATTACAGCCAATACATACAATGGAACAAAGGTTTCCGGAGGGAGTGCGATCGTAGGCGTATTCGATTACCTGGGGAAAAGGGCATATTATGTTGTAAACTATAATACGAAAAGTACAGATGATGCAGTAGTGACAAATGACATTACACTTACATTTGACAAAGAGCAAAGTGTCACAGTCTATAACAGTAAAAACAGCGATCAAGCGCAAGCTTCTAAGATGAATACGACAAACAAGGCCCTTACGGTTGCTGTGGAATATGGAGGAGCCGCACTCATCATTGTGGAATAATAGGAGGTTTGTATGAGCAAGACAATGCCGATCGGCGGCTTCTGGGGGCCGGTAAGAGTCCCGGACACCCCTTACAAAGGGGCAAGTAAGGATCTGATTCAAGATGAGATTTATGCTCTCATCAAAGAGGCAGGCATCAATTACATCAGCTTTATTGAGCGGGATTATGTGACGGAAACGGATGAAGTTATTTCCAATCTGGAGCTTGCCGGGAAGTATGGAATCGGCCTTTTCATCAGAGATACCTATTTGACGAACGAAACGACCGAAGAAGAGCTGAAGGAAAGAGTCAAGGCTTATAATGGGTATTCCTCTTTTCTTGGAATTACCGTATGCGATGAGCCGGGGATTGCGGAATACCGTGAAAAATCCCCGCATATCGACACATTCTCGAAACTGGCGACGAAGATTAATCAGTCAGAGGATATGGCCGGGTACGTGAATCTGTTCCCGAAGTTTGGGGAGATCGAGAATCTGGACGAGGTGTATGATAAATATGTGAATACTTATCTGGATACCTGCAGCCCGAAATTTATCAGTTATGATTATTATCCGTTTCATGATGCGCAGACGAATAAGACCTGCTGGGAGTATTTCGCACATTTATCTTATTATTCCGATAAGGCAAAGGAAAGAAATCTGCCATTCTGGCCGTTCGTGGAGGTCGGCGGACATTTCTGGGGCACCGTGGAGCCATGGGAGCAGATTATTCCCACAAGAGGACAAATGCTCTGGAATGTTAATATGTGCCTGGCGTATGGAGCAAAAGGAATTCAGTATTTTCCGCTGATTCAGCCGAATTACTGGGGTGTTGTATCGGAAGAGGAGGCAGAGCAGGATTTCGACCGATGTGCAATCATTGGCGCCAATGGGAAGCCGACCAAATGGTATTCGTATGTGAAGGAAGCGAATCAGTGGGTCAGGAAGATTCAGCATGTTCTGATGGAAGCGGAGCATAGGGATGTGATTGTGAACAGCCGGGCATTTGATAAGATCGCGAAAGCAACGAAGGCAGAGCATCTTTCCGGTGAGAATGAGGAGTATGGCGCACTCTCAGGTGTCTTTGCATATGCGGAAAAGACCGTATATTATATTGTAAATTATGACTATGACCATGCACAGGATATCACGTTACGGCTGGATGCTGTCCGTAATATCACAGGTTTTGTGCAGGGAGGAGCAGATATTGAAGCCAGGCAGGACTACTGCACGGTTTCTTTAGAGGCAGGATGCGCAGCACTGATTATCGTAGAATAAGGAGGTCTGGAGGATGAAACTGAAGAGAATGTTATCAACCGTTCTTGTGATAGCCATGGTTTTCGGCTGTATCGGAGTCAGGAACCTTGCAGCGGCAGCTTCCGGGGCAGCTGGATTCCAGGAATTGACGCTGGCTGATTTCGGCATGGGCGATATGGAGATCACGTCCGGTATGGACGGCAGGAAATCGACAGATACGCTTGACGGCACGGCAGTAACTTTAAATGTAACGTTTCCGAAGACGAAAGGCAATTATCTGTATATCGGCGGAAAGAGCAAAGGAATTCGCTTTGCTCCCCAGGATGATGGAACAATCATTCTTGCGCATGCAACGAATGCAAGTGTGGCAACCAAGCTTGCCACACTGGATGCAGCTACAGCCGGTGTGGAGTCCCTGACGGAGACAGAGATCAAGCTTCGCGTGACGTTTGAATTCTCAAATGAGGCTTCGGGCAAAGCGGATTTGAAGCTTGGAGTTTATATTAACGACAAGCTGTACAATGATGCGTATATTACCAAGACCGGCCGCAGCTTAAGCACCTTGCAGCAGGCGATTTCCTTTACCGTAAAATCAGGTTCTGTGATTAAAGTGACAGATCCGAATTTTGTACCGGAGGAGATGCCCGCCGGACTTCGCGGGACGACCACCAATAATTATGGTATCCTCGGCGGAAAGATCACAAGCAGAAGGGGAATCAACAATGGAAGCATTATGAATACCTTGTTTTCTGCTTATGTGACATTCCCGGATGAAAATATGTGGCTGCAGTACGGTGGTTTGGGAACAGAGGAAAACGATGACTGGAAAGGCATGCGTTTTTACCGCAAAGGCAAAGATCTGATATTGGAACAGAGCGCAGGAGAATTTGGCTGGTCTTATGAAAATAGAATGATGACGCTTTCTTCGACGCTTGCGAAGATAGATTTCGCAAATGAACGCTTTCTGCTGCAGATTACCACAGAAGCGGTGGATCATGACGGGGATGGCGAGAAAGATGATGTTAAGCTCGGCCTCTGGTTTAATGGTATGCTTTACAGAAATTCCTACATTTATGCGAATGACTGCGTGAAGAATCTGGGAAATAATTTTGCTGTATTCAATGTAGGTGCTTCCGGTGATGCCGGTATTATTCTTGAACCATATTTTGTTGTTCCACAGGAGCCGGAGAAGCTGCCGACGCATCTTCAAAGAACCACCTTTGGGGACATGAATATCAGCGATGGAAAGACCTTTTGGAGTACCAGCTTTAACCAGGGAACGATTCTTGGAACATTATTCTCAGGATATGTTACCTTCCATGGAGCGAATATGTGGCTGCAATACGGAGGAACGGGTACCAACCCATGGATTGGCATGCGCTTCGCATGTGACGGAGAGAAGATTGTTTTAGGACACAGCGATCGCGAATTTACAGGAGCGTATGAATTTACTTCGGATATCGCGGGTACAGAACTGATTGACAACCGATTCCTGCTGCAGCTGTCTGCAGAAGCGGTTGACCATGATGGCGATGGACAGAAGGATGATGTGAAGCTTGGCGTATGGTTCAACGGTGTACTTTATAATAATATGTATATCTATCTGCTGGATTGTGTAGACAGATTGGGCAACAATATGGCGCTTCTGCAAATGAATCAGAGTATGGAAGAGGGCTATGCAATCGTGGAGTCATATTTGCAGAGGGAAGAAACATTGCAGACGATACCTACGGATTTGCCGGTCTACACCTTTACGGATTACAATGTTGCGGAGCGGACTACCAACTGGTTGCCAAAGCTGAAATCAGGAACCATTGTAGATTCCATGTTTGCGGGTTACTTTACAGTAACCGGGAACATGTGGTTTCAGTACGGCGGCAAGGGAACAGAAGAGCATTCATTCTGGTATGGAATCCGTATGGACTTCGATGGCGAGAAAATGATTCTCTCCAGCAGTAACGGTGAATTCCGTGGAAAATATACCTTTACGTCCGAAGCGGCAGGCACACAGCTTTATGACAACCGTTTCCTGTTACAGCTTACAACGAGAAGATGTGACAGTGACAATGACGGGGAAGCCGATGATGTGCAGTTGGGTGTATGGTTCAACGGCGTGTTATATAACAACACCTACATCTATCTGGTGGATGCGGCAGAGAAGCTTGGACGCAATATGGCGGTCATTCAGCCGCAGCAGAAGCCGGAGAACGGGCATGCCCTGATTGAGCCCGTCAAAAAGAAGGTGGATCTGTCCAGATACGGTTTTGACGAAAACTGGGCGCGCACATTGGGGCTGCGATAGGGAAGGAAGTATAATTGGCTGCTTTGCAGGAACATTTCTACTTTTGTAGGAAAAACTCAAAAGATGTAATGGGAATTAAGAAAATTCCGGGTGGACTTATTTTAAACCATGGTATATATTATGTATGTACCATGGTTTTGTTTTAAGAAAGAAATCGTTAGATTCAAGCGTTAGGAGAACACAATGATAGAAGGAAAATATTTATCCGGGAAGGATGATCTAAGTCAGATATATGAACTGCGCCGGGAGGTACTTCAGCAGGAACTTGGAATGCCTGCCGAGCATGATCTGGATGGTCAGGATGAATGGGCCGTTCATGCCATTGCCCGCCAGGGGCAGATGACGGCGGCAGTGGGAAGAATTCTTTTTGACGGAGAGCGCTATATCATCAGCCGTGTGGCGGTGCGAGGGGAGCTCCGGCGGCAGGGGTACGGCGACTTCGTGGTGCGGCTGCTGATCAATCGTGCCCTGTTGGCGGGAGCCCGGGAACTGTATGCAGATGCGCTATCGGCAGGCGGACAGGCTTTGTTGGAGAAGATTGGCTTCGTTCCCTGCGGGGAGCCGCAGGAAAGCGGCGGCCTGCATTTCGTTCCCATGTGTCTGAAAAAGGAAAGGTTACATAAATGTTGTAATCATGACACAAAGATATAAGATATCGTTAACTCCTTTGTAACAACCTTTCCGCTTTCTTTTGCGTCTAATATGCAGA
>CAKSAI010000023.1 GCA_934434905.1 uncultured Lachnospiraceae bacterium
GTGCAGGCGGAGGCGGCTGTGGTAATGGAGGCTTCCACGGGAACGGTTCTCTATGAGAAGAATCCACATGAGCAGTTGTATCCGGCCAGCATCACCAAGATCATGACAACGCTTTTGGCTATTGAAAATTGCAAGCTGGACGAGCAGGTCACTTTTTCCTATGATTCCGTACATAAGATCGAGCGGGACAGTACCCATATCTCCAGGGATGTGGGCGAAATTATGACGATGGAGCAGTGCCTCTATGGGGTGATGCTCGGTTCGGCCAATGACTGTGCCTATGCGGTGGCGGAGCATGCCGGTAACGGGTATGAGAACTTTGTGGACATGATGAATGAACGGGCGGCCAAGCTGGGCTGTGTGGATACGCATTTTAACAATCCCCATGGGCTGCCGGATCCGCAGCATTATACCAGTGCCTACGATATGGCGCTGATCTCCAGGGAAGCCCTTGATAACGATATCTTCCGCAGTATTACCGGGACGGCGAAGTATACCATTCCGGTTACCAACAAGCATCCCAATGATGAGACATATGTGATAAATCATCACCAGATGCTCACCAATTACAAGGGTGTTACCAAGTTCCTGTACAAATACTGTATCGGCGGGAAAACGGGCTATACGGACGCAGCGAGAAATACGCTGGTTACCTATGCGGAGAAGGATGGCATGACATTGATCTGCGTGGTTCTGCGAGAGCCATCGGAGAGTCAGTATAAGGATACCCGGGCGCTGTTTGATTATTGCTATGACAATTTTAAGCTTTGGAATGTGGTAGATAACGAGACCGAGTTCCAGACGGATGGACATGACAAGGAGGGGGTCCTGGGGGCGGAAGAGAGCCTTGTTGTACTGGAACCGACAGGGCAGATTGTCCTTCCGAAGACAGCGGCATTTACGGATGCCTCCGGCAGTGTGCGCAAGGTAAGCGGAGACGGCAGAACGGATGGTACGGTTGCTGTTCTGGAATACACCTATGCGGACAGGGTGGTGGGCGGCGCTGATATCCGGGTAACGAATACCCAGGTGGAGGCCTATCCCTTCCAGGCCACGGAGACCGCCGGGAAGAACAGTCCCTTTATTCAAATAGAGATGAAATATATTCTGCTTGGGATTGTAATCCTGGCAGCACTGGCGGGGCTTGCTCTGCTGATCGTATTCCTGTCCAGAGATTTCTATATCCTGCGTAACCGGAGCCGAAGGCGCAGAGGCCAGAAGCGCCGCTTTAAGGTGATTAAGAGAGGGCGGCACAGCAGGTGGAAGACCCGGTGGTGAAGAATATGGCGTGCCTATGTACCGTATGTAACGTTCCGTCTGCATCGTTCGCAAAGACACCTACATCAGTCCTGCCAAAATCACGCTGGCGGCGGTTCCGATCAGTGTTGTAAAAAGTGCGCCCGCCAGTGTATAGCGGCTTTTCTGGACATGGGCGGCCATAAAATAGACGCTCATGGTGTAGAAGATCGTCTCTGTGCAGCTCATCATAATGGAGGCGGAGTTTCCAAGAAAGGAATCAGGACCGTATTGTTTGTAGAGATCCAGAAGAAGCCCCGTGGCCGCCGAGGAGGAGAACATCTTAATAATGGTGACAGGCACCAGTTCAGCCGGAAAATGAAGATAGGCAGTAAGGCGGCCAAGGAGGCGGGAAAGAAATGTGAGGAAGCCCGATGCCCGAAGCACGCCGACAGCTACCATCAGGCCGATCAGTGTCGGCATGATGCCGATAACTGTCTTGAATCCATCGGCAGCGCCCTTGATGAAGTCATCATAGATATGCTGCTTCCTGGTAAGCCCAAGCGCTACGATGTAGAAGATCAGCAAGGGGATGATGGCATTGGAGAGAAAAATCAAAAAGTTCATATCGAGGACCTCCGATCCATTATCTTACAGAAGATCACTGCCATCACCGTGCTGAAGGCCGTGGCAACCATGGCCGGTCCGATGATGGCGGCCGGGTTTACGCTGCCATACTGTCCGCGGTAGGCGATGATGTTCACCGGGATGAGCTGCAACGAAGAAATGTTGATGATAAGGAAGGTACACATCTCATTGCTGGCGGAGCCTTTGGGAAGCCGACCCTGCTCGGCTCGCCGCTCATCCTCCAGCTCGGCCAGTGCCTCCATGGCCTTTAAGCCAGCCGGGGTGGCGGCCCAACCAAGTCCAAAGATGTTGGCAATCATATTTGTAGCGATGTATTCATTTGCCTTGTGCTCCGGCGGAAGCCTTGGAAAAAGGAACCTGAGGAAGGGCTTAAGTTTTCGGGTAGCGCCGGATATGATGCCTGCGTTCTCGGCGATGCGCATGAGCCCCATCCAGAAGGACATGACGCCCAGCATGGTGATACACAATGCGACAGCCTCCTTGGCGGAGCTTAATGCAGCGTCCGTGATGGAGGGCAGGTTTCCGGTGACGGCGGCGTAAATGATGCCGATGATGAGCATAAAGCCCCACAAATAATTGAGCATGGATGAACCTCGACATATAAGCTATGGTTATCTATATGCAACTGTCCGGGATAAAAGAAATGCATTCTCGCCAAAGAAATTTTCATAAAAGCATTCATTTATGCAAGCATAATTCATGCTTTTTATGAAAATGGCCTTGGCTCTGAATAGACAAACATATTATACTTATGCCGGACATAAAATAGACAAAAACGGAGTACATCCTGCCCATGAAAAAACGAAAAATCCTCCGGCTGGCGCTCCTTCTGTGCCTTGGCGCAGCGCTTCTTATCACCAGTCTCGGAGTCCATGATTATCTGAAATCGCATTCGGATGGAACCCCTGCGCACAGCGATTCCCGGGAAAAATACCAGGAGAAATTTGATACATATTTGGAGAGCCTTTTCTCTCAGGAGGTGACTGCCAGCACCATCAATCTCCATTATACCTTGAAAAATCCGGAAAACTATGGAATTGACGACTACACAGTGACCTATGGTGATGTCAGCAGGGACAGCTATCAGGCGTCTTTTCTTGCGTTGGAGAATATCCGAAAGGTATTGGAGAGCTATGACTCGAAGAAGCTTGATACACCAAGGCGATTGACCTATGATATCCTGTATGCGGAGACAGAGCTGGATCTGACGGCCGCGGATCTGTACCTGTATCAGGAGATGCTGCGCCCCTCCACCGGAGTGCAGGCGGAGCTGCCGGTGCTGATGGCGGAGTATGCCTTTTATGATGAGGGGGATGTGCAGGACTATCTGGCGCTGCTCGATAAGACACAGGATTATTTCCGGCAGATCCTTCTCTTTCAGATGGAAAAGGCGAATCATGGCCTGTTCATGTCCCAATTTGCCGCGGAGGACATCATCAGCCAGTGCCGGAACTTCATTGCAGATAAGGAAAATAATTATCTCGTAGAGACCTTTGCGGATAAGATCGATGCCATGGAGGGGCTGACGGAGGAGCAGAAGCAGTCCTATAAGGAGCAGAACAGTCAGGCGGTTGCGGGCAGTGTGATTCCGGCTTATGAGATGATGGCCCATGGCCTAGAGAAGCTGAAGCTGTCCGGGAAGAACCAGCAGGGGCTTTGTTATCTGCCGGAGGGAAAGGCCTATTACGAATATCTGGTAAAATCCTACACAGGCTCGGACCGGACCGTTGAACAGATGCAGGAGGCTGCCACCCAAAAGCGTGCTCAGGATATGTCACAGGCGGCAAAGCTTCTGTCAGAGAATCCCGATCTTCTGACGCAGACGGCTTCTTATGCCTTCGCCCAACAGGATCCCACGGCGATTCTGACGGAGCTTTTAGGGAAAATGAAGCAGGACTTTCCGGCGCCGCCGGATACCAATTTTACGGTGAAGTATGTACATCCGTCTCTGGAGGAGTTTATGGCGCCGGCCTTCTATCTGGCAGTACCCATTGACGATATCACGCAGAATTCCATCTATATCAATGGCTCAAACAACTATCAGAAGCTGAAGCTGTATACGACCCTGGCACATGAGGGATATCCCGGCCATCTGTATCAGAATGTAATGGAGCGCAGTCAGGGATTCCCCACAATCCGCAGTCTCTTAGGAACCAGCGGGTATTCTGAGGGCTGGGCTACCTATGTGGAGATGATCGCTTATCAGTATGCGGATATGGATCATAAGCTGGCGCAGCTCTTCCAACTGGATCAGTCGGCACTTTTAAGCCTGTATGCCACGGCGGATATGGGAATCCATTACGATGGATGGAGTCTTGCCAGGATGAAGGAATTTTTCGGGGAGTATCAGATCACCAATGAGGAAGCGTTGACAGATGTTTATCAGTTGATCGTGGAGGAACCGGCCCATTATCTGAAGTACTATATCGGATATCTGGAGTTTTTGGATCTTAAGGAGTATGCAAAGAAGCTTTACGGGGAGGCGTACAGCGATTATCGGTTCCATGAGGCACTGATGCGGATGGGGCCGGCGCAGTTTCCGGTCTTGCGGGAGTATCTGGAGGCGTTTTATGGAGGCAAAACGCCATAGCAACGCCGCACAGCTATCTTGCGGCATGAGGCAAGCTTACAGGAGTGCGTTGTAGATATCGCGCTTGGAGACGCCGCGGTCCTTAGCTACCAGCTTCATGGCATCCTTCCGGGGGATCCCCTGTTCTTCGTAAAAGGCCATGTGCTCCTTAAGCGACATGGCTTCAAAGGACTGCCGGGCTTCTTCCGCCAGCGCTTCCATGCTCTTGCCAGCGAGAACCAGTACATATTCGCCGCGGGGTTCGTTTTCCTCATAGTAAGCGATGGCCTCAGTGAGCGTGGAGGCCTTTACGGTCTCGTGTTTCTTGGTGAGTTCACGGCACAGGGTCAGCTTCCGGTCGCCGAGGGTTTCCAATAGCTCTGCCAGCGTTTTCTTCAGGTGGTGCGGGGCTTCGTATAGGATGATGGTGCGGGTCTCTGTCTTTAGGGCATCAAGGACAGCGGTCCGTTCCTTCTTCTCACGGGGAAGAAAGGCTTCGAAGCAGAAGCGACGGGTGGGGAGCCCGGACAGGGTCAGGGCGGTGACGCAGGCACAGGCACCGGGCAGGGAGGTGACTTCGATTCCCTCCTCATAGCAGATGCGCACCAGATCCTCGCCGGGATCGGAGATTCCGGGAGTTCCGGCGTCGGTGATGAGCGCGATATTCTGTCCGGCCTTCAACTTCTCTACCAGCTGATAAGCCTTGTCGATTTTATTGTATTCGTGATAGCTTGTCATGGGGGTCTTGATCTCGAAATGATTCAGCAGCTTGATGGAATTGCGGGTGTCCTCGGCGGCGATCAAGTCTACCTCCTTCAGGGTGCGTAATACCCGAAGGGTGATGTCCTCCAGATTGCCGATGGGAGTGGCGCATAAGTATAATTTTCCTGACATGTCCAGTACCTCCGTGTTTCTATGTCAATACCCATAAATATCATAAATCTCTCTGGTATACACTCCGGGCCGTTCATACACGATCAGCGGCTTCTCCACAGTCATCCGCGGCCGTCCGCCCCGCAGACCTTCTATGAGCACCATGTTGGGCTCCTTGTCCACAAAGGGGTATACGAGCTTCATACGCTTGGGTTCGATGCCGTAGCGGCTCATGGTGCACAGGATCTCTGCCAGCCGGAAGGGGCGATGCACCAGGTAGAACCGCCCTTTGGGCGGCAGCAGTTTTGCAGCCTCCCGGATCACATCCTCCAGGGTGCAGAGAAGCTCATGGCGTGCGATGGCCTTGGCTTCGCTGGGATTCGTCAGTCCGTGGTGCCCGGTCATATAAGGCGGATTGGAGGTGACTACATGAAAAGAAGATGCTCCGAACAGCTTGGAAGCATCCTTAATGTCGCCCTGGACGACGGATATTTTATGTTCCAAATGGTTTAGGGCAACGCTGCGGCGTGCCATATCCACGTTTCTTTCCTGAATCTCCAGCCCGGTGAAGTGTTCCCCCTCTGTCTTGGCCTCCAGCAGGATGGGGATGATGCCGTTCCCTGTTCCGAGATCCAGGGCTTGCTCCCCCGGCTTCACCGCGGCGAAGCCGGACAACAGCACAGCATCCATGCCGAAGCAGAAGAGGTCGGGGTTCTGGATGATATGGTAGCCGTTCCGGTGAAGCTCGTCCAGCCGTTCTCCCGGCAGGAGCAGGGGATTGTTAGTTTGCATCGTCGATCTGGGATTTGGCATCTCCCTTGTCCTCCAGGGCTTCCAGTTCCTTGATCTCCTTTAACTCCTGCGCAGACAGTTTATGGCGATCCTTCCGCTTTCGGGGCTTGAAGCGCAGTTGATCTACATGGTATTCCCGGATCTCCTTCTCGTCATCCACTTCCACCACGACCTTCACCAGCTGCCGAAGTACGTTGACACTCTGCACTTCGCCCTTTAGACGGTCATCTGTGGTTACATGGTCACCGACAGCCGGAAGACGGCTGTTTAAGTATTCGTACGTATCTTCCTCATTTTTCAGACAGCACATGAGCCGCCCGCATACCCCGGAGATCTTGGTGGGGTTCAGGGAGAGATTCTGCTCCTTTGCCATCTTGATGGATACGGGGGCAAATTCCGATAGGTAGGAGTGGCAGCACAGAGGACGTCCGCATATGCCGATGCCTCCTAAGATCTTAGTCTCGTCCCGGACGCCGATCTGTCGAAGCTCAATACGGGTGCGGAACACGGACGCCAGATCCTTCACCAGCTCCCGGAAGTCGATTCTTCCGTCAGCGGTAAAATAAAACAGCAGTTTATTATTGTCAAAGGTATATTCTGCGTCCACCAGCTTCATCATCAATCCATGCTTCTGGATCTTCTCCTGGCAGATCTTGTAGGCGTTTCGCTCCTTTTCCTTATTCCTGGCCTCGTTCTTCTCGTCCTCCTTGGTAGCGATGCGAAGCACCGGCTTTAGGGGCTGGACGACCTGCTTCTCATTTACCTCCTTGGGTCCCATCATGACCGTACCGAACTCCATGCCGCGGGCGGTCTCCACGATCACGTGACTTCCCCGGCTGATCGCAAGGTTCTGGGGATTGAAGTAATAGATCTTTCCGGCGGGACGAAACCGGACACCAACAACTTTTATCATGATTAATTCTCCTTCATAGTCAGTAGCAGCAGCTCCATGGTAAGATCGAAGTTCACGTTGGCGTTAAGACGAAGCTTTGCTTTGTCCAATGCCTCCAGAATATGCTCGATCCCGGCATAAGAGCTCTTGCCTGCCTGTTTTTTTATAGCATAGATCTCATCCTTAAAAATGAGACCGTCAATGTCTGCAGTTGCCTTATATAATAACACATCGCGATACCAGATCGTCAGAAGATCAAAGTAATCGCTGATGGTCAGTTTGTAATCGCTGATTTCTTTGATGACTTCCGTCATCTCATACAGCTCGATGTCGCCGATCCGTTTTACCAACTGAAGCGCGGAATCCTTCAGCTCATTGAAATCCTCGTTGGAAGCCAGCCGGATGGCCTTGCCGACGTTCCCCTGGGCAAAGGCGGTGCAGATGTCAGCCTTGTAATCGGGTATCTGGCAATGTCGCATCAGATAGTCCCTGATCTCCTGATCCGGGATCACCTTCAGGTTCAGCGTGATACAGCGGGACAGGATGGTTGGCAGGAAGGCATCCGCATTGGTAGTCAGAAGCAGGATAACCCCGTAGGGCGGCGGCTCCTCGATGGTCTTAAGGAGTGCGTTCTGCGCCTGCTGGTTCATCTTCTCAGCCTCGTCCACGATGTAGATCTTGTAGGGACTGGCATAGGGCTTAATGCCGATGTCGTTGTTGATCTGCCTGCGGATATCGTCCACGGAGATGGTGGCAGGCTTCTCGTGGGTGAGGTAGATGATATCGGGCTGGTTCCTGCTTATGGCCTGACGGCAGGAGTGACAGACGCCGCAGGGCTCTGTGCCCTTCTTCTCGCACTGCAGAGTCATGGCGAAGGCATCGGCCAGCATCATTTTCCCGGACAGCTCCGGTCCGTTTAAGATATAGGCATGGGAGACCTTGCCATAGGAAATGGCCTTCTTAAGGTGCTCGATGATCTGTCTGTGCCCGATAATATCTGAAAATCCGGCCATTTCTTACCTCCCTTGATCGCGAAAATCCACGGAATGATCTGGCTTGCGCTTATGCGCTTGTGCTTAACCGTTCCCGTATATAAGCAGTGATCTCTGCTACGGTATTCGCCAGATCTTCATTGGAGAATTGCTTCTCGATTCCGGCGTCCTTCAACTTCTCCGGCGAAAAATCCTGTTCGTCCGCCAGGAAACGGCGGCACATCTCCGCATATTTCGGTGTCTCCTGACTGCGTTCCCGGTCTAAAGCCCGCTGAAGGCGGATGCCGTCGTCCACGCAGACGTAGATGGGAACCAGCTTCCCGGCACCGAAATAATCCTGCATTTTCCGGTAGGATTCCAGTGTGCCGATGATCAGATAGTCGTGCCTGTCAAGATCGATCTGACCGTCATCTGCGGTGAAGTATTTCCACACGCCGTGGACGGTATTGTAAGCCCGAAGCTCAATGATCTTCCCGGACTGCTCCAGCCCGGCCAGAGCATCCTCCGTGTAAAAATAATACTCCACACCGTCCGTCTCTCCGTGCCGGATGGGCCGGGTGGTACAGGGGACAATGGTGTCGAGAGGAAGCTTCTGTTCCAGCAGCTTCTTATATATTGTATCTTTTCCCGATGAGCTCTTTCCCATCAGACAAAATATCTTTCCCATGGGGCCTCCTGGTGATTTCAATGAAAAAAGTATACCACAATCTCAGCGGCAGGGCAAGGAGATTCCATGTACAACCCGTATCTCTGAATTTGTCACATCCGAAAGTCCTTCCAGTGGGAGGCCGCTTTCCTTCAGCGAAAGAATATGGGTGAGGAGCTGTTCCTCTATCCGTTCCCCGGGGGTTACCAGCGGGATTCCCGGCGGATAGAGATAGAGATATTCCTGACTGACAGTTCCGGCTGCATCCTCTAAGCAGGTCGTTGTGCCGGGGCAGTCCATGGCTTCGGAAATACTCATGACCTGCTGAGGCAACTGGTAAAGTGCGTTCGAGCGGGGAGCCATGTTCTGCTGGTGAATCGGATTCTGACAGTCAGCCCTTTGGTGCTGAGCGGAGATACAAGCGCTCTTTGTCTGGAAGTGAAAGGAATCCACACTGCAGCGGTCAAGCTCAGCCAGTGCGTCAAAGAGCCGCAGAAAGCCTTCCGGCCGATCCATCAGGCTTGTGAGAGCCAGCGCATAATGGCCGGAGGCCATCTCGAACTGCAGGTGATAGCGTTCCAGCAATATATTATACAGTGCTTGTCCGGACAATCCCAGTGCTTCGCCTGATATCAGAATCTTGGAGTCGTCCCAGGCGTAGACTGCAGGATCCGCCGGGCAGGAGGCTTGACCCTGCTGGGAGCAGACGGAAGTTCTGGCGCGGGAAGACGGGAGCCTGCCGGTGGTTAAGCCCCGGAATACCCGGATATATTGCAAGATTTCACAGCTTTGGTAAAAAGAATCCAGATTCCTGCGAAAATCGGCAAAGAGCTCCGGCCCGCGCTCCTTAAGGATCCGAAAACACTGATCCATGGAAGCCATCAGCAGATAGGAGGGAGAGCTGCTCTGGTAAATGCCAAGGAAACGCCGGACAACGGCCTCGTCCACAAGATCGGAGTTGATATGCAGGAGCGCCGTCTGCGTAAAGGCGGGCAGTGTCTTGTGAAGGCTGTGGATCACGATGTCTGCACCGCAGGTCAGAGCCGACGCAGGAAGCGTATTCACTAACGGAAGATGTGCGCCATGGGCCTCATCGACGATCAGGGGAATCCCATGTGCATGTACGATCTTTGCAATGCTTTCCATATCAGAGACAACGCCGTCGTAGGTGGGTGACACCACGAGAACAGCCTGTATGTCCGGGTGCTCCTCCAGGGCATGGGCCACCGTGTCCGGGGAGAGAGAACCCATAATGCCGAAGTCGGTCATCTGGGGCATGACATAGATCGGTGTGATATTCCGAAGATATACGGCGTGATAGGCTGACTTATGACAGTTCCGGGACATAAGCAGCTTGCCGCCGGGCTTTACGCAGGCGCTGACGGCGGCCAGGATCCCGCAGGTGCTGCCGTTCACGAGGCAGAAGGACTGTCTGGCACCAAACAGCCGGGCGGCCTGCTCCTGGAGATCCTTTAAGATCCCCTCTGCATGGTGCAGGTTGTCGAAGCCATCGATCTCTGTGATGTCGATGGACCAGGGATTCGGAAAGTCCAGCGGCGCACGCTTGTGCCCCGGCATGTGGAAGGGATAGTAATCCGAGTGACTGTATGAAGTTAAGCTTTCCAGCAGGGATTGGCCTTTTGGGGAAGGATTCATTGGGGCCTCTTTTCTCTTATGGGGTGGATTGAAACAAATTGTCTACAAGTAGACATTTTATTCATAACCGGATTGGCACTGCTCATTGCTTACATGAAGATTGTACCATTTTCAGAGGAAAAAGCAACGTTTTAAGGAATATTAATAAATTTCACAAAATATTCACTTCTAATTCCAGAAAAAACCAGTTACAATGAATACGGATCATAATTTTGTAATTTCGCGAGGTGGCATATATGGCATTTATTAAATTTCAGAATGTGAATAAGATATATCAGTCCGGTGATGTGAAGGTGCATGCACTGCGGGACGCCAGCTTTACGGTGGAGAAGGGGGAGATCTGCGTTATTGTGGGACAATCCGGGGCAGGGAAGACGACCTTGCTGAATATCCTGGGCGGTATGGATACGGCGACGGACGGGAAGGTATTCCTGGATGGAGTGGAGGTGTCCGCTTTTAAGAAGCGGCAGTTGGCGGCATACCGTAGGAATGACGTAGGCTTTGTCTTTCAGTTTTATAACCTGATCCCAAACCTGACGGCTCTGGAAAATGTGGAGATTGCTTCACAGCTGTGCCGGGAGCCGTTGGATCCGGCCACGGTGCTGGCAGATGTGGGGTTGGCGGAACGGAGCAATAATTTTCCGGCGCAGCTATCCGGTGGTGAGCAGCAGCGTGTGGCAATTGCCAGGGCGTTGGCTAAGAACCCCAAGCTGCTCTTGTGTGATGAGCCCACCGGAGCACTGGACTATCAGACGGGCAAGGCAATCCTGAAGCTTCTGCAGGACGCCAGCAGGAAAACGGGGATGACTGTGCTGATCATTACTCACAACTCCGCGCTGACGGCCATGGCGGATCGTGTTATCCGTGTGAAGAGCGGCAGGATCGCAGAAGAGCGGATGAATCAGGAGATTGTTCCGGTGGAACAGATAGAATGGTAGGTGGAGATTATATGAAGCGAGCTTTTCGCAAGAATATTTTTCGGACAATTCGGAAGAGCTTTGGCAGATACGTGGCTATATTGGCTATTATCGCGCTGGGCGTGGGATTTTTTACCGGATTGAAGGCATCCAAGCCTGCCATGATGAAGACAGGGCAGGATTATATACAGAGTCAGAATCTTTATGATTATCGCCTGCTTTCCACCTGGGGCTTTGACCAGGATGAAGTATCGGCCATCGGAGAGCTCGACCACGTCACAGCAGCCGAGGGCGCTGTCTCGGAGGATTTCTTCTATATCAATGACGAGGGCGAGGAGCGTTGCCTGAAGGCTATGTCCATCACGCAGCAGGTGAATCTGCTGAAGGTGACGGCCGGGCGAATGCCCGAGAAGCCGAATGAGTGTGTTCTGGATGCATATTATTTTCCGGAGAGCATGATCGGGCAGGAGATTACCATCGCTGCGGAGAATTCAGAAGATACCAGGAAGCGCTTTGCCTATGATACCTACACGGTGACAGGTCTTGTGCGTTCGCCGATGTACCTGAATATGGAGCGGGGAACCACCACCATCGGAAACGGAAAGCTTTCCGGCTTTATGTTTATTCCGCTGGATGGCTTTGTATATGAATACTTCGAGGAAGTCTATGTCAAGGGTGACACGGAAGCGCTGGCATTTACCGGGGATTACGCTGACGTCATTGCTGAGCATGAGGATTCCGTAGAGGAGGATGGCACAGAGATCATTATGGCGCGATATCGGCAGAAGCTTGCGGACGCGACGGCAGAGATCGAGGATGCCAAGAAGGAGCTTGCCACCAAGACTGAGGAAGCAGAGCAGGAGCTTAAGGAAGCAGAAGAAGAGCTTGCAAGGGGCGAGCAGAAGCTTGCGGACGGGAAGCAGGAGCTTGAGAACACCCGGAATACGTTAGAAGAGAAGGAACTGGAGCTTACAAAGGGTGAGGAAGCACTGGCGGAAGGCGAGAAGCAGCTGGCAGCAGGAAAACAGGCATTGGAAATGTTAAAGGCTCAGCCGGGTGTCAATCCGGCAGAACTTGCAGAACGGGAGAAGCAGCTCGCGGGAAGTGAGCAGCAGCTTGCAGCCAGCCGTGCGCAACTTGAGGAAGGGAGAAGGCAGCTTGCGGATGGCAAGACACAGCTTGCCGCTGCCGAGACAGAGCTTGCGAGGAGTGGGCAGACCCTGGCAGAGGGACGCAAGGATTACCAGGAGGGCAGGAGCAAGCTTGACAGTGAGACAGCGGAGGCTCAGCAGAAGATCACGGATGCCGAGGAAGAACTGGAACAGGTAGAGGCTCCCGCACTGTACGTGCTGGACCGCAGTGTCAATATCGGATATGCCAGCTATGAGAGCGACGTGAGCATCGTGGAGGGTGTTGCAAAGATATTTCCGATCTTCTTCTTCCTGATCGCGGCACTGGTATGTTCCACAACCATGACAAGAATGGTGGATGATGAACGGACGCAGATCGGGACGCTGCGGGCTCTTGGCTATACGGAGGGAGCAATCCTCTTTAAATATATGCTGTACTCCGGGAGTGCTGCAGTCATTGGTGCAGCAAGCGGGTACTTTCTGGGGACGCGGTTGTTCCCAACGGCGATCTGGACGGCATACGGTATGCTGTATGGATTTGCAGATATTGTTATTGCGGATGATATCGGACTGTTTGCGATATCCATGCTGGTGGCATTGCTGTGTTCCGCCGGAACGACCTTCGCGGCCTGCCGGATTGCGCTCTCCAATGTGCCGGCGGAATTGATCCGGCCCAAAGCGCCTGCAGCCGGGAAGCGGATCCTGTTGGAACGGATTCCCTTCATCTGGAAACGCCTGAAATTCCTGCATAAGGTATCGGCCAGAAATGTGTTCCGGTTTAAGAAGCGTATGTTTATGATGCTCTTAGGCATTGCAGGCTGTACGTCCCTGGTGATGGCGGGCTTTGGCGTGAAGGACTCTATTTCCAACATTGCAAATAACGAGTTTGATCATATTTTGCGATATGACATCAGTGCTTCCTACACCAAGCCGATCAGTGAAGAGGCAAAGCAGGAGATTCAGGAGAAGTTTGGCGCAGAGATTAAGAACAGTACGCTCCTGATGGAAATCTCTGTGGAGGCGCCGCAGAAAAACGGTGCGAAGACGGTGGACTTGATGATATCCGAAAACGAGGATATCATCCACTGCGTGGATTTTCATCTGGAGAATACCACCGTGGCGCTTCCGGGGAAGGGCGAGATCCTTATTGACCAGCGTCTGGCTTCGGCGCTTAATGTTGGCATCGGAGATGCGATTACCTTAAGATCCGGGGATATTGAGTCGAAGGCGCTGACAGTGGCCGGTATTTTTGAGAATTATATCTATTATTATGCCTATATGACGGCAGAGACCTATGAGGAGGCATTTGGGGAGACGTATGAGGCGGCTGCCATGTACCTTGCCCTTAACGAAGAGTCGGATCCCTACCAGGTGGCTTCCTATCTGTCAGATATGGAGAATGCTTCCAATATATCCGTGGTGGCGGACACGCGCGCGCGGGTGGAAAATATGATGGAGAGCATGAATTACATTGTTGCGCTGGTGATCCTAAGCGCTGCGGCACTGGCCTTCATCGTGCTGTTTAACCTGGGAAACATCAATATCTCGGAGCGCGTGCGGGAGATTGCGACACTGAAGGTACTCGGCTTCTATCCCAACGAGACAGGATCCTATGTGTTCCGGGAGAATATGGTCTTGTCTATCATGGGGATCATCCTGGGACTTCCGCTGGGCGTTCTGCTGCACCGTTTTATCATGGAGCAGATCAAGATCGATATGGTCTCCTTCGAGATCCAGATCCTGCCCCTCAGCTATCTGTATTCGGTTGCGGCAGTGCTGGGCTTTACCATCTGCGTGGATCTGATCATGCGCAGGAAGATCGAGCGGATCAATATGGCGGAGTCGCTGAAGTCGATTGAGTGAGGAGGTTGTAAAGCATATGGATAAAGGAAAAGGAATAAACAGCGGAGACCTAAAGCAGCAAAACCGTGGACTGATACTCCGGCTGATCGCAACGGGAGAGTGCAATACCAGGATCGGCCTGGCCAGAGCCAGCCGCCTTACCAAGATGTCGGTTACGAATATCATTGACGAGTTCCTGGAGATGAAGCTGGTGGCGGAAGGCGAGCGGGAGCGTAAGGAGGTTCAGGGACGGAGCCCTGTTCTTCTGGGCTTGTCACCGGAAGCTCCCAAGGTGATCGGGATTCTGATCAACCGTGAATATTGCGCTGCAGTTCTGTGTGATCTCCAACTGAACATCGTAAAGACAGAGCGGCGGGAGATGGAGCATGGCGATAAGGACTGGTTTCTGGAGCAAGTCTTTGAACTGGTAGATCATATGATGCAGGGCGAGCAGAACATTGCGGGCATCGGTGTGGCCTCCATCGGACCTCTGGATGTGGCAAAGGGCATGATACTGGCGCCGCCGCGGTTCTATGGGATCAAAAATGTGCCGCTGGCATCATTGTTGAAGGAAAGATACGGATTGCCGGTATTTGTGGATCATCAATATAATTCTGCGGCGCGGGCAGAGAAGCTGTTTGGGTGTGCCAAGGACTTTTCTTCTTTTGTCTTCGTGGGTGTTACCAATGGAATCGGCGCCGGAATCTACCTGGATGGTGGGATCCTGCAGAGCCGGACAGGGCTTGGCAGCGAGCTGGGACATATGAGCGTGGATTACCGGGGAATCCGCTGTGAGTGCGGCAGCCGGGGATGTGTGGAGAATTATGCCAGCACAAATGTGATCTGCCAGCAGGTGGAGGCGGCAGAGGGGCGCAGGCTGAGCTTCGCAGCGTGCTGCGATCAGAGCGAAGATGCGGTCATCGACCAGATCATTACGGATGCACTGGGGAAGCTGAGTATCTGTTTGGTGAGCGTGTCGAATCTGGTGAATCCGGAAGCCATTATTCTGGGGCATGAGAGTGTACAGCTGCCGGATCGGTATCTTCAGAGAATGGAGACGTATATTAACCAGTATAAGCTATCAGCGGATTATCATCATATTCATATTTTAAAGCCGTATTTTGGCCAGGAGTCCCAGTTGGTGGGAGCTGCCTGCAATGTGCTGGATCAGATCTTTCGGGGAAAGCTGCTGTTTGGAGTGTAGTAAACTATTTTTTGCCTTGTTTGGTAAAATTGGTTTACAAAAAACGAAGGAGGTGTTATACTATAGACATGAAGGGATTGCCGGAGCGTGAAACGCGGGGCAAGCCGTGAACTTTCATATGTAATGAAGATTGCGGAGAAAGGAAAAGGAGAGAGACGGTCATGTTAAAAGCAGAATATGAGAAAGCCAGAGAGCGAGTGTTGAAGCTGTATGAGAAGGCGAACATCATCCTGACTGACGAAGAGAAGGAGAATCTGGAAGTGGCTGATTTTGGCCTGAAGGAGTATGAGCAGACGGGGCTTGCATGTGTGGTGTATGTGAATACGGAGCGCTGCTGCGCCAAGGAGATGGCTCTGCTGCCGGGGCAGACTTGCCCGGAGCACAGGCATGCACCCATTCCTGAGATCGGGTATCCGGGGAAGGAGGAGACCTTCCGCTGCCGATACGGCACCTGCTACGTGTATGTGGATGGGGAGCCGGCGGCAGAGACAGCCTGCCAGCCGCCCAAGGGCAGAGAGCAGTGGTATACGGTTGCACATGAGATCGTGCTGAAGCCGGGAATGCAGTTTACCATGAAGCCGAATACAAAGCATTGGTTCCAGGCAGGTGAAGAGGGCTGTGTGGTATCGGAATTCAGTACCAAGAGCTATGATGAGTATGATATTTTCACTGATCCGGGTATTGTCCGGATTCCGGAGATAGAAGGATGAAGCGGAAGAAGGCTGTAGTGGCAGGACATATCTGCCTGGACTTAACGCCGCAGTTCCCGCCTAAGAAGGGGAAGGAGATCGGCGATATCTTATCGCCGGGCAAGCTGATCCACATGGACGGCATTGATATCCACACCGGCGGCGCTGTTGCCAACACCGGCCTGGCTATGAAGAAGCTGGGAATGGATGTGGCCCTGATGGGCAAGATTGGCGCGGATGAGTTCGGGAGCCTGGTACTGCATATATTGAATGAATACGGAAGCGGTAAGGAGATGATGGTCGCCTCGGACAGCTCGACCTCCTACTCCATCGTGCTGGCGGTTCCTGGAATCGACCGGATCTTCCTGCACAATCCCGGAGCCAACGACACCTTCACCCGTGAGGATGTGGATTGGAATACGGTGGCCGATGCGGCGCTGTTCCACTTCGGCTATCCGCCTCTGATGAGAAAAATGTACGAGAACGAGGGCGAGGAACTGCTTGCCTTGTTCCGCAGAGTGAAGGAGCTTGGAACTGCCACATCCCTGGACCTGGCAGCGGTGGATCCGGCCTCAGAGGCCGGAAAGGCCGATTGGGATGCGATCCTTAAGAAGGTGCTGCCTTATGTGGATTTCTTCCTTCCGAGTATCGAAGAGATGGGATTTATGCTGGATCGGGAGCGGTATCTGAGATGGACAGAGAAGGCCAGGGGGCGCGAAATCATCGATGTGATCACCATGGACGACGTTCGGGTGCTGGCCAAGAAGGCACTGGCATACGGGGCGAAGGCTGTCGTGGTGAAATGCGGAGCGCCCGGTATGTATTATAAGACCTCTGCCGGAGCGGATATGGAGCCCTTGTGTACACAGCTTGGCCTCGCGGCGGAGGAATGGTCCGATAAGGAAGGCTTCGAGAAGAGCTACGTACCGGAGAAGGTGCTTTCCGGCACCGGGGCAGGCGACACCAGCATTGCAGCGTTCTTAAGCGCGGTGCTGAAGGGATTAAGCCTTGCCGAAGCCATGCAGTTGTCCGCAGCAACCGGCGCATGCTGTGTGGCTGCATACGATGCGCTGTCGGGACTGCGTTCCCTGGAGGAGCTCAGGGAGAAGATAGACAGCGGCTGGGAGAAGAATCAAAAAAATATAACAGGAGATGACAAGATATGTTAGTAAATATGAATGACGTTCTTTTGCCTGCAAAGCGCGGCAAATACGCAGTTGGACTTTTCAATGCAGTCAATATGGAGTTGGCGCGCGGAATTATTGCGGCGGCTGAGGCCACACGTTCGCCGGTGATCATGGGAACCGCAGAGGTGCTGTTTCCCTATGGTCCTCTGGAGGAGGTGTCCTATTATCTGATTCCCATGGCGAAGAAGGCCAATGTGCCGGTGGTGGTTCATCTGGATCACGGTTTAAACCGGGATACCTGCTTAAAGGCTCTGGAGCTGGGATTTTCCTCTATCATGTATGACTGCTCCACTGATTCCTATGAGGATAATGTGAAGAAGGTCAAGGAGATGGCGGATATCGCTCATTCCTACGGAGCTACCATTGAGGGCGAGCTTGGACATGTGGGCGACAATGAGGGCTCCGCAGAGGGAAGCTCTCACATGGAGGATCCCTCCAGGTTCTATACCGATCCGAAGATGGCAAAGGACTTCGTGGACAAGACGGGGGTAGACGCTCTGGCTATTGCGGTTGGTACGGCTCACGGCGCATACAAGCTTCCGCCTAAGCTGGATTTTGAGCGAATCCATACCATTGCCAACACGGTGGATGTTCCGCTGGTGCTGCATGGCGGCTCCGGTCTGACAGACACGGATTTCAAGCGTGCCATTGCAGAAGGTATCAGCAAGGTAAATATTTTTACGGATATCAATATTGCTGCGGTGAAGGCGGAGTTCAGCCGCTTCACGGATATGAATAAAGGAATCATCGATCTGATCCCGGCGGCTGTGGAAGCCATCAAGCAGGAGACCGTAAAGAAGATGAAGCTGTTCTCCAGTGACGGAAAGGCGGATGGTATCCATGTTTCCAGTGTAGCTGCCAAGGGGCAGATGGACGAGAAGGAGATGGCGGCGCTGATTGCAGCAGAGGTGCGGAAGGTGCTGAACAGCAGAAAATAATATGCGTAAGCAATGAGCAGTACCAAAGGAAAGCCTTACAAAATGTTGTGCATCCACGAAGCATTTTGTAAGGCTTTTACTCTGCAGTAAGTTTTACGCTTTCGTATAGTCCGCAGCGATGTTTTCTTTTACGTCGTCCGCGGTTGTGTCCTGCAGCCTGGGCTTGTGCGCCCCGGCAAGCTGTTTCAGATTGTTGATCCGCTGTTCCACGCCTGCGGTGATCGCATGGATTCGGCTTTCATCAATATAGTCCGCTGCACCTTCTGCAGACAACACCCCGGCAATCATCTCTTTCACATCCAAAAGATTCTCAAAGTCTATCCAGTCATAGGATGACACCAGGCGAAGCTGCTCCGCGTGATGATTCTTGAATGGTTTGCACACGACGTCTTTCTCTGAGCGCATCTGTGCAGGCATCTTGTCATACCCGAGGGAGGAGCCGCTGTCATAGATAGGAGCCATACCGAGCCATTCCAGCGTCTCGGCATTCCTTAGAGCACCGAAATTGTTAAAATGTCGATCCTCATTGGCAATGATATAATCAAGCACGATCATGCGGTCAAGGAACGGCACGACATCTGTAAGGCCGATGGAATCACAGCAGTCCACAAAATGTCTGTATAGAGATGTGCTGTTGCTGCGCTTCTGAAATTGCAGAATGCGCCACGCCGGAATAAGCTCGGTATCTCCCCGGACGAAATCCTCGCACACCGAGTAGGGAGCGCCCTGATTCCAGACCAGTGTGTAAGAAATATGAGGAATATCAAGGCGCTGCATAATCCCGGATGCGATAACCTCGTTAAATGGCTGCTGGCGGAACGGATTACTGCCGCCCTTTATAAGGCAGCGCTTGCCATCTATGATCTTCCAGCGTTTCTTCAGGTTACCGTCTGAGGTATTGTCGGGAGAACTGAAATTGAGTACATTTTTCTTCTTGGTTGCCCCGAACAGTATGTCGCCGATATCGTCTGAGAATGCATTGTCGAAGAAGTTGATATCGTCCCATTTAAGTTCTGAGTTCTCTGGGCGGATCCAATACTGATCGGATAGACTCAGGCCACAGCAGCGTACGAGCAGCGCTTTGGTGTTGGATATTTCAAGGGTCTCCAGTGCTTCGCGAACACCGGAACGGCTTGCGGGAATAGAACGATCCGTCCACCATTCATTGAAGGCGGTGCGGTCCGCCACGCCCTTGCGCACCGGAATTCCAATCGGTAAATGCTCCGGGGCATAGACATCGCCGATTTTCTGTATAAACCCGGTGGCGTTATCAATTTCGATTTCAGCCACGGGTATCCTTTTGTGCATAAAAGT